>JAQXZE010000039.1 GCA_029227055.1 Oscillospiraceae bacterium
AAATACCTATTCTGTACGGGAGCTTGAAGAAAGACCGATCAAAGAAATGGATATTGTATATGTAAATCAAACATACGAGAATGATATTTTAACGGTACAAAAAGACAGCGGCAAGGATAGAGATATCATTGCGATACAAAAGGACGGTAACTATATCGTCAAAAGCGAGATCGTCCGCAGTATAAATTAGGTTCAGCGGTTAAAAAGTACATAATATGAGATATGGAGCGACAAAAAATGAAAGCAGCAATCTTAAACGGTTATCATAAAAACGGCGGTACGCTTGCTGTATGTGACATTCCCGTGCCGGGAATTGAAGATCACGAGGTTCCTGTAAAAATCAAAGCGGCTGGCGTAAATCCGCTGGATAATATGATTATTCGCGGAGAGGTTAAACTGATTGTGCCTTACAAATTTCCACTTATCATGGGCAATGAATTTTGCGGAATTGTGGATAAGGTTGGCAAAGCTGTCCGTAACTTTGCTGTGGGCGACCGTGTATACGGTCGTATGCCGCTGAAAAAGATCGGAGCGTTTGCCGAATACGCTGCGGTCGATCAAAATGCGATTGCAAAAGTTCCCTCCGTTACTTATCTAAACACATAACAATTAGTACGCAATCCTAAAATAATCCAAATAATTTTTAAATGTATCTTGAGCTGAGAGGCAGGTGTCTGTGAGGTATCCTTTTTCCTGATTCCACTCTTTGAGACCTCGGTAGTAGAACATTTTAATTTTATCTTCAATGATAAACGGGACAATACCATGTTTTAAACATTCTTTAAACATAATAAGTCTACCAACACGGCCGTTACCGTCTTGGAACGGGTGGATGCGCTCAAACTGTACGTGGAACTCAATAATATCTTCAAGAGTTATATTCTCCTTGCTGTTATAACAGCTGAGGAGTTTTTTCATTTCTGCCGACACATCTTCGGGTAAGGTAGTTTCCATTCCACCGACTTCGTTAGGCAATTTTTTATAATCACCAACAACAAACCAGTCTTTTTTAGAATCACTTGTACCGGTCTTCAAAATAAAATGCAAGTGTTTTATAAACTTTTCACTTAGCTGTGATTTTGCATTTTCAATAATTTCATCAATGCAGCGGAAGTGTGTAACAGTTTCAATAATATCATCAACACGAATACCTCCCTCGGTTAAACCAATGGTGTTGGTTTCAAAGATGTAACGTGTCTGATCATGGGTAAGACGGCTACCTTCAATATGATTGGAGTTGTAGGTCAGCTCAATCTGTATTTTATGATATATTCCGCCATGAACCTGACCACGCTTTTCCTCCTTCAAAATATCAAGTAAGGTTTGCGGTGCAGGTTTGCTTTTATTTCTTCTTTCAGGTTTCTCTGCGCTTTCTGGAATATTCCAAGTCTTGCCAGTAAGGAAAGCGCCAGGAACACGACCTGCTGCACAATAATTACGAACGCTACGCTCGGATGTATTCCAAAGTAAAGCAACCTCTTTAACGGATAGATATTTCATATTCCTACCTCCAAATTTACTGTTATTAGTATACCACAATATCGGCAAAATGTCAATCAAACGCAAGTAGACTTTTTGGTATTTTTGCCGATAACGGCATTTTTATTCAAAGGCGTTTTGCAAGTCCAGCTAAATATAAAAGACGGCGAAAAAATCGCCGTCTTTTATAAGCTCTTTATAAAACTATATTTTCTCAAAGCCAACCAAAAGTCCGCCTTTTTCTGCGTAAAAACTGCAAAGGCCTCTGAGCTTATGTATTTCAACTTGGGCTTTTTTAAATGTCGATTCGATCATTTGCTTAAGTTTGGTTGACGCACCCTCGTTTTGACAATGCCCTATACTTACCTTGCCGTTTTTTAACCCGAGTTCTTTAAGATCATTTATTAGAGTTTCAAGCGAACGATTCTCACCACGACATTTGTGTGTAGGTTCCAAAGTTCCTTCATCACTTGCCTTACCCACTATACAAATACCTGCGAATCCAACGAGTTTTGCCACAAGCGGCGATACTCTGCCATTGGCAGCAAAATTCTTTAGGGATTTAAGTATAAACACAAGTCCTGTGTGTTTGGTGTATTCCTGAACCTTCTCGCAAATTTTTTCATAAGCCATACCAGATTTCACAAGTTCTTCCAATTTTCTTACTATCAAAGTAATTTCAGGACCTGCAGAAAGTGTATCGAGAACGAAAACTCGCTTTCCTTCGTTTTCAGCTTCGTATAGTTCTTTTGCCGTGCATGCTGAGTTATAACTGCCCGAAAGTGCGCTTGTTATTGTAACGCAGATAATAT
>JAQXZE010000040.1 GCA_029227055.1 Oscillospiraceae bacterium
AAAATGAATTGCACAATGCCACATTTGTTCATAATGACTTCTGTATTGCGTGATAAACTCCAAGGTGCATTTTCCACTGTTTATAGCAGAAATGAGTTGTTCCATATCCCAAAGTTCTACACTTGTATTTCGGAACCCTAACCATTTATGTCTTGTGAACACACGAACCATGATATCATCAATATCTTCTATAGAAAAATCGACTACTGAAGCATCCGTTCGTATTACCTTTTCAGAAGCGTTTTCTATATGATGGGATGTTACCCAAAAACCATCGGGCAAGTAAAAACGAAGTGTATGATTTTCAAATGAAATCTTATCTGACATACAATCGTGAAGAGTGAGTTCCTTGCCGTGAAATTCATCTGGATCAATATGTTTGAAATTATCATTTATCACTGGAAATCGCCTCCTTTTAAGAGAATTATACTACTTTTTCGCACACAAATCAAGGCAAAGCCTTGTATATCATCCACAACTTGTTAGGTATATCATCAATGCGAAGCATTGCATCTCATCAAGCTGCAGGAAAACTTATACACGGCTATGCCGTGATGATATACCATAGCAAAGCGATGGATGATATCCAGCCCCGTCTGGTATGATGATATGCCAAGCCTGCGGCTTGGATAAAAAAAGAAGTAACTTTTGGTAGACAAAAGTTACTTCTTTTTTGGTGCCGGTGGCCGGACTCGAACCGGCACGCTGTCGCCAGCGGTGGATTTTGAGTCCACTACGTCTGCCAATTCCATCACACCGGCAAATTTCTTAACGAAATTGATTATACAATAAATAAATATTAAAATCAAGTCTTTTTTGAATTTTATTATCTCTTTTCTGCGGTATTATTAGAAATTAATTGCAAATAGTAAATATACGGATAAAATCGAGAAGAATATACGCTTGAACGGAGAATTATATGATTGCTACTCTCATCAGAACCATTATATTATATTTTTTTGTTACCTTAGGCATTAGAATAATGGGAAAAAGGCAAATCGGTGATTTACAGCCTAATGAACTTGTAGTTACACTTCTAATTTCAGAAATTGCTGCAATACCGCTACAAGATACTTCGCAACCGATAATTAACGGTGTAATTTCAATTTTTATACTCGTAATCCTTGAAATTTTTATATCGGTACTGAGTATGAAAAATATTTTTATAAGAAAGCTTATGAGCGGTAAATCGGTAGTAATAATTAAGGACGGTCGTCTTGACCAAAAGGCAATGAAAAAGGTAAGAATTACAGTTCTCGATTTAATAGAGCTTTTAAGAGGACAAAACGTGTTTGATATTTCTACGGTTGATTTTGCGGTTTTAGAGGTAAACGGTAACTTGAGTGTCCTTTTAAAAGAGGGAGATAGAACCGTTACAAATAAAGACCTGAAAGTAAAAACTAAAAAAAGCGGTATGCAGCTTCCGGTTATTAGCGACGGAAATTTATTGAACGAAACATTAACTGCACTAAAAATTGACAAAAAAACAGTTGACAAAAGACTAGAAAGTCGCTCACTAAAAATTGAAGATGTATATTTAATGTCAATGGATGAATATAAAAACTATAATATAATTGAAAAAGAGGAAAAATAAATGCATCGAATTATAGCGGCAATTATTATGATTGTTTTAATAATTTCTGCAATTATCGGAGGAAATTTGGTAATAGCAAATTCTTATGAAACACTTAATACTGATATAGAAAAAATTATCGAAAGGATTATGGAAGAAAAATATCCGGAGGCTCTTATGAGCGCAGAAAGCTTTTCTCAAAAATGGGAAAGGGAAAAGAAGGCATTAGCTATTTTTTCAAATCATGGACCAATTGATGATATAACGCTTAATATTGGAGAGCTTTTTGCAGGAATTAAAACAGGAAATCAGTCACTATCGCTTTCTAAAATTTTTGAAATTGAAAGATTGCTTAGACTGCTTAATCACGAGCAGATTTTAACTATTGAAAGCTTTTTCTAAATATGCAATGACAAGTGCATAAATATGCGAAAAGCTATTGACATTTGAGTTTCTTATGATATAATTATTAAAGCAAAATTTAAATTATAAAGGAGAAATTCTTATGAAAAAAATTCTAGCACTTTTAATTGCAGTAGTTATGATTTTTGCCTTCGCAGGCTGCGGTAAGGACGATAATTCCTTAACAGTTACTGAGGGTAAGCTCACAATGGCTACAAATGCCGAATTCCCGCCTTATGAATACTACGAAGGTGATAAGGTTATCGGTATCGATGCTGAGGTTGCAGCTCTTATTGCTGAAAAGCTCGGTTTAGAACTTGAAATTGTTGACGTTGCTTTTGACTCCATCATCCCCGGTGTTCAGCAGGGTAAATATGATATGGGTATGGCAGGTATGACCGTTACCAACGACAGAAAAGAAAAGGTAAACTTCTCTGATAATTATGCTAAGGGCGTACAGGTTGTTATCGTTAAGGAAGATAGCGCTATTAAAACTGTTGACGATGTAGCCGGCAAGAAGGTTGGCGTTCAGCAGGGTACTACCGGTGATATCTATGCTTCTGACACTGTTGAAAACGGCGGTTACGGTGAGGAAAACGTAACCAAGTATGAAAACGGTGCTTTAGCAGTTGAAGGTCTTAAGAACAGCAAGGTTGATTGCGTTATCATCGATAACGAACCTGCAAAGGCTTATGTAGCTGCAAACCCCGGTCTTAAAATTCTTGACACTGAGTATGCAAATGAAGATTACGCTATCTGCTTTGCAAAGGAGAACACCGAACTTCAGAAGAAGGTAAACGATGCTCTTAAGGAATTAATTGCTGACGGTTCTCTTCAAAGAGTTGTTGACAAGTACATCTCTGCAAAATAATTCATTGTTAGATTTATAGGGCGGTTTTCGGACCGCCCTGTTTTATCGTAAATGTGAAAGGAATTTTGTAATGCAAAATTTTTTAAATTCCATTGTTAAAATTTTTACCGATATAGCTCACGAATTTGAGTTTGTGTTCATCGAGGGTGAACGTTATAACCAAATGATAACCGGTTTTTTCAATACCTTAAAAATTACTGCCGGTGCACTTGGTATAGGTATTATTATCGGTATTGTGGTAGCAGCCATTCGCTCTACCTTTGATAAAAGCGGTGCTTCTATGAAGCGTAGGGGCGGTATAGGTTATTACATACTTGCATTTCTTAATACAATATGCAAAATATACCTTACAGTTGTAAGAGGAACTCCTGTTGTAGTTCAGCTTATGATTTCCTATTTCATAATCTTTGTATCTGTTAAAGACGGTGTTCCGATTGGTATTTTTGCTTTCGGTATAAACTCAGGTGCTTATGTTGCAGAAATTTTCCGTAGCGGTATTATGTCTATCGATAACGGACAGTTTGAGGCAGGACGCAGTTTGGGTCTTAACTATCTTCAGACTATGATTTACATCATTATCCCTCAGGCATTTAAAAATGTGTTGCCAACTCTTTGTAATGAGTTTATAGCACTCTTAAAGGAAACCTCTGTTGCAGGCTATGTGGGCGTTATGGACCTTACAAAAGCAGGTAACTCAATTGCGGGTCGTACATATTCTTATTTTATGCCGCTTTTAACAGTTGCGGTAATTTATTTGTTTATAGTTATGGTGCTTACAACACTTGTAGGTGCTCTTGAAAGGAGGCTGCGCAACAGTGATCACTGATAATGTTATTATTAAAACCGAAAACCTAAAAAAATCATTTGGGGATATTGAAGTTTTAAAGGGAATTACAACCGATATTAAAAACGGCGAAGTTGTTGTTATAATCGGTGCATCAGGTTCGGGTAAATCCACCTTTTTGCGCACTCTAAACCTACTTGAAGAGCCCACAGGCGGTAAGATTATTTTCGACGGTAATGATATTACAGACCCTAAAACCGATATTAATTTACACCGTAGAAAAATGGGAATGGTTTTTCAACAGTTCAATCTTTTTCCGCATATGACCATTCTTAAAAATATGACTATAGCCCCGATAAAATTATTAGGTCTATCTAAAGCAGATGCCGAAAAGCGAGCTATTGAATTACTTGATAAGGTAGGCCTTGCCGATAGAAAGGACGCTTATCCGTCACAGCTTTCGGGTGGACAAAAACAGCGTGTTGCTATTGTAAGAGCTCTTTGTATGCAACCTCAGGTTATGCTCTTTGACGAGCCTACATCGGCGCTCGATCCCGAAATGGTAGGCGAGGTTCTTGCGGTTATTAAGGATTTGGCAAAATCGGGTATGACGATGGCAGTTGTTACTCACGAAATGGGCTTTGCTAAGGAAGTTGCTGATAGAGTGTTCTTTATTGATGAGGGCGTTATCGCCGAAGAGGGAACACCTGACGAAATTTTCAATAATCCAAAAAGTCCTCGTTTGCAGAGCTTTTTAAGCAAGGTACTTATTTGATTTTTGATAAATTAGCTTTAAATTTTCTATTTTTAAAATCTCACCTTCGGGTGAGATTTTTGCTTTATAATTTACTTGCAATAAATATAAAATAATAGTATAATAAATTATGTATGAAAATGCGCTCTCTTCAAATACTAATTGGGAATTGAGGAGGATGCGTTTTGGAAGAAAAAGATACTGAAAAAAATGAAATGGAAGGCGCCTATAAAAGTATTAAAGAATCAGGCTCTGTCACAACCTACGAAGGCAAGCATAAAATTCACTGTCTTACCATTATAGGTGAAATTGAGGGACATACTGTACTTCCTGAGCAGAGCAAAACTACAAAGTATGAGCATATTATACCTCAGCTTGTAGCGGTTGAGGAAAGTACCGAAATTGAAGGCCTTTTAGTAATTCTTAATACTGTCGGCGGTGATGTTGAGGCAGGTCTTGCTTTGTCTGAACTGATTTCAGGTATAAATAAGCCTACCGTGACATTTGTACTAGGCGGAGGTCACTCTATAGGTGTTCCTCTTGCGGTATCGGGCAAACATTCGTTTATTGCCCCATCTGCCACAATGACAATACATCCGGTACGAATGAACGGTCTAGTGCTCGGTGTACCGCAGATGATGAATCATTTCGAGCGTATGCAGGAGCGAATTACCGATTTCGTTGTGAAAAATTCTAAGATATCTGCAGAGCGTTTTTCTGAGCTTATGATGAATGTCGGTGAAATGGTTACTGATGTCGGCTCTGTTTTAAGCGGAGAGATGGCAGTAAAAGAAGGTCTTATAGACTCTATGGGTAATCTTGACGATGTTTTGCAGTGTCTTTACAGTATGATTGAAAAAAATTGTCCCGATTAATCGGGACTTACATAGCAAAAGCATTTAAAGGGGAGTATAATATTAATGGCTGCAAAAAAGAGAAAAAAGAAAACCGACGGCACTACTTCAAGAAAGAAAGCAAACACAGCTAAAAGACAGTTAAAGTCTGTTATTTGGTTTGCAATTTCTATCTTTTTTATCTGTGTTGTTTTCATAAAGGGTGAAAACCTTTGGAGTGTGTTACATAATTTCATTTTCGGAATTTTCGGAGTTACTGCCTTTTTCTATCCGTTTTATCTCGGCGCAGTAGCGGTTCTTTTTGCAATTGACAAAATTAAACATAGGGTTGGAATTAAAATTCTCTCATCGGGTGTTTTAGTTCTTTTAATCAGTGCAGCAGTTGATATTTTCTCTACTGCTGCAAATGAGTCGCTAGGCTTTTGGATACATCTCAAAAATGCATATAATTTAGGTATTTCTCTTAAAAACGGCGGATTTTTAGGCGCTCTTTTCGGTGAGCCGCTAGCTTTAGCTTTCGGTAAAACAGGCGCTGCTATTACTATTTTGCTGTTAATTTTTGTTTTCTTGATGGTTGTTACAGGCACTACTCTAATAAAACTCTTTAAGGCAATAGCTAAACCCGTTAAGACAATTTCCGAGCAGGCAGGCACTGTTTATCAGGAGAGTCTTGAGCGAGCAGAAGATACTAACGAAGAAACACCTAAAAAGAAAATGAAGGTGCTTAAAGGCTTTAATGTTGATATTCCTGTTGACGACATTCCTGAAAAGCGTGAGCACGACAATGAGTCCTTAGACGATAAGCAAAAGAAGGTTATTAATACATATTACGGTGATGACGTTAAGAATAATATAGTTGAGGACGAATATAAATCCAAGAAAAAACTTCAGTCTGCACTTAAAACTGCAGAGGAGGAAGCCGAAGAAACTCCTCCTGAAAAGATTAAAATTAACTTTGAGGAGGAAACCGCAAAGGTCGAAAACGAGATTAATAGTGGTATTTCTCTTGAAACAGACGAAGGATATAAATTCCCGCCTGTATCCTTGCTTAAGGCTGCAGATTTTTCAAAACGCGCCTCTGCGGCTGAGCTTGACAGTACAGCCGAGCATCTCGTTGAAACACTTAGAAGCTTCGGTGTTGAAACCCGTATTGTTGATATAAGCCGAGGTCCTACAGTTACAAGATATGAGCTACAGCCTTGTGCAGGCGTTAAAATCAGCCGTATTACAAATTTAGCAGACGATATAGCCCTTAATCTTGCCGCTGCAGGTGTTAGAATTGAGGCTCCTATTCCTAATAAAGCCGCTGTAGGTATTGAGGTGCCTAATAAGCTTAGCGCCGTTGTAGGTGTTAGAGAAATCATTGAATCTCCCGAATTTTCAAATTCTAAATCAAAGCTTACCGTTGCTATGGGTAAGGATATCGGCGGTAATGTTGTTGTTGCTGATATTTCTAAAATGCCTCACGGACTTATTGCGGGTGCTACAGGCTCAGGTAAATCGGTATGTATTAACTCTATAATTATGAGTATTCTCTATAAGGCAACACCCGAAGAGGTTAAGCTCTTGATGATTGACCCTAAGGTTGTTGAGCTTGGTGTTTATAACGGTATTCCGCATCTTTTAGTTCCTGTAGTGACCGACCCGAGAAAAGCCGCAGGCGCTCTCGGTTGGGCAGTTGAGGAAATGGAAAAGCGTTATAAGATGTTTGCTGATAGAGGTGTTCGTGACCTTGAAGGCTACAATAAATTTGTCGATTCATTAGTTGACGAGGAAGAGGTTAAAAAATTACCTCATATCGTTATTATTATAGACGAGCTTGCCGATTTAATGATGACAGCTCCCCATGAGGTTGAAGACTCTATTAACCGAATTGCCGCTAAGGCTAGAGCTGCGGGTATGCACCTCTTAATTGCAACTCAGCGTCCCTCTGTAGATGTTGTTACGGGTGTAATTAAGGCGAACATACCTACAAGAATTGCTTTCTCAGTCTCTTCTCAGGTTGATAGCCGCACTATTATTGACGGTATCGGTGCTGAAAAACTACTTGGTAGAGGCGATATGCTCTTTAGCCCTGCAGGTTCTACTAAGCCTAACCGCTTGCAAGGCTGCTTTATAAGTGACGAAGAGGTTGAATCGGTTGTTGATTACATAAAGGGTACCGATAAGCCTGAGTATGACGATAACATAATGTTCGAAATCGAGCGTAATGCCGCAGTTGAAAAGCAGAAGAAAACAGGTCTTAGCGAGGATGCTCCCGAAGAAGACCCGATGATTAAAGAGGCTATTCGCGTTGTTGTTGAAAACGGGCAGGCTTCCACTTCGCTATTACAACGCAAATTAAAGCTTGGATATGCAAGGGCGGCGCGAATTGTTGACGAAATGGAAACAAGGGGTGTTGTAGGTCCCTATGAAGGTTCTAAACCCCGTAAGGTACTTATTACAATGGACGATTTAATGGAATTGGAGGCCGGTGAGGAATAATTGAAGGAAAAAACCGTCAAGGCAATACAGTCTAAACTCATATACATTATTTCGTGTGTTCTGATTTTTGCATTGTTTGTTATGGTGCTGGCGGTATTTGACCTGCTGCCAACACAAAATGAAATCAAAGATTTCTTCAGCTATCGCAAAGAACTAGACCCTCAGAAAGATTTCATTAAGGTTTTTGATTCCGGAGAAGCTGAAAGCATTATGATTTGCAGTAACGGTGAGGTTGTTTTGATAGATACGGGTCTTTATGAAAACAGGCTTGACCTTACTTCAGAACTCTGGGATATGGGAGTTAAACGCATAGATGCAGTTTTTCTGTCTCATATTCACGATGACCATGTCGGAGGTCTTCCGAATTTAGTTGAGAATTTTTATGTTAAAAACTTAGTTTTACCCGATTTGAAGGACTGTACGGAAGATTCACTATTTACAGTCCAAAAGGCAAGAAACGATGTCTTAAATTCAGGCGGTAATTCTTATACTGCGGTGCAGGGTATGTCGGCTAATTGCGGTGATTTTGAGATAACTGTTTTGGGTTATTATAGCAATCTCAAAGAAGAAAACGACCGTTCACTTTTTCTTATGGCAGAATATAACGGTATTAAGTTTTTGTTTACGGGTGATGCATCTAAAACCGCCGAAAAGAAGCTTATAGACGATAACATCAATTTTGATTGCGATATTTTAAAGGTTGGTCATCACGGCTCGGGCAGTTCGACCTCTGATGAGTTCTTGAAGATTGCAACTCCCGAATATTCTGTTATTTCCTGCGGATATAAAAATCAGTATTCACATCCAAATGAAGCTTTATTAGAAAGGCTTGAAAAGGCAAAATCGCAAATTTACAGAACAGATTTGCACGGTGATGTAACATTTCATTTTTATGAAAATCAGTATACGGTTTCTGCAGAAAAGCTGATACTGAACTAAAAAAATTAATGTCCAAGTACTGCTTGTACTTGGACATTTTTTTACTAATCACAACTTCTCTTTCTGAAAAGCAGTGAAATACACCATATACCCGCTAAAGCAATTACGGTGTATATGATACGGCTTAGTATTGAGTCACTTCCTTGGAAAATCCAAGCTACTAGGTCAAACTGGAATAGACCGACTAATCCCCAGTTTAATGAACCGATTATGGAAAGTGCCAAACAAATTTTATCAAGCATAATTTCAACTCCTTTACTAAGATTTTTCCTCAAAAATACAATATTTATACAAAAAATTAAAAAATTACCCGACTGATTAAAAAATCAATCGGGTCTTTCTTATTTATTTTAGAAGAACAGGTTGGAGTTGCTCGTTTTTTAGCGCCGAAGTTATTGCATCGGGTATTTTACTAAAATCGCAAACTAACGAATTAATTTTATCAAATGCATCGTCCTGACCATAGGGGACAAAGAAAATATTTTTTGTGTTTTGTAAAAGCCCGATATTTTTTGCGGTTGCTGAAAGCGCATCGTTAGATGCAATTCCAAGTACTACAGGTTTGTTGTTTCTAAGATGTGCCTTAACTGCCATAGTAACGGGTGTATCGGTGATTCCAAGCGCTATTTTTGAGAGGGTGTTGCCCGTACAGGGTGCCACGATAATTATATCAAGAAGATTTTTTGGCCCTATTGGTTCAGCCTCTGTAATAGTGTGAATAATTTTGTTGCCCGTTATCTCTTCAATTTCCCGTTTAAAATCGTCTGCTTTTCCAAATCTGGTATCTGTGTTGTAAACGATTTCAGACATAATTGGTTTTATGTTAAAATCAAGACTTGAAAGTTCTCTTAAAGCCTCGATTGATTTTCTCATTGTGCAAAAAGAACCGCAAAATGCGTAACCTAAAGTGACATTTTTCATATCATTTCTCCTTTTATCAAATTAATTACGGTTTCGGCTAAAATTTCTCCTGCGGTATCAGGCGCAATTTTTCCGGGAATAGAGGGGAGCTTTTTGTATTTAATTCCATATTTTTCTGCAA
Source organism: Oscillospiraceae bacterium (assembly GCA_029227055.1). Taxonomy (GTDB): domain Bacteria; phylum Bacillota; class Clostridia; order Oscillospirales; family Acutalibacteraceae; genus UBA737. The sequence goes on from JAQXZE010000040.1 coordinate 9,704, forward strand.
GAGCAGTGTCGAAACCGCCGTAACTTGATAAATCAATAAACAGTTTATCTTTCATATTTATTAGGTTGTTATCAAAGATTCCGGCATCTACTGTATTAAAAATAATATCATAAGGTAAAGGAATTTCGTCGAGGTGGTTACTGTTAACAAATTTTATATCCATAGCAGACAAAAGAGCAAAATCCCGTTCTTTTCTAGCGCTAACTGTCAGGTCACATTTAAAGCTTTTTAGACGCTCTGCCAAAATTTTTCCCGTTCTTCCAAAGCCGATTACAAGAATTCTAGATTTCCATAAAGTATGTTTTGTGTTTTCTATTGCGTAGCTTATAGCACCTTCTGCTGTGGGTATTGCGTTCAAAATGGCATAATAATCGTTTTTACAGTAATCAATGTTTCTCTTGCCGTCAAATATGTAATTTGCGGTAAGAAACAACTTTTTGTTATATTTTGAAAATTGTGCAAGAGGAATTTTCTTATCAGTCTTGGGTGCGAAAGCATTGATTTTATCTCTGGTTGTCGGTACGGAAAAAAGTAATATATCGGAATCGTCTGCATTGCCGTTATCATTATCTAAAAGACCTATACTGTCAACCTCAAAACCGTTCTCACTAAGCACCTTCTTTGCTTTTATTAAGCGTTCGTCACCGCCAACAATAGTAATTTTCATATATAAACACCGTCTTATCTAAAAAATTAAAGCACCTAAAATGCATCTCAGTACATTTTATGGTGCTTTATAAATTTAGTTACATTAAGACCTTTAAAGTTTTTCTAAAAGTTTTTCCCGTACATTTTCGTCTGGGTTTTCAATTACAAAGGAAACGAGAGCCTCCAATTTTTCACGCAAATCCTTGCCTTTGTATCCAAGCTTTAATAGGTCATCACCGTTGACTTTAAGGTGCGAAACAAGGTATGGCTCGTTATTTTCTAAAATTTCTTTTATAAATTTTTGAGGTTTTAAAACATCTTCGCCAAAGACTGCTTTTTTGTATTCTAAAGCGTCAAAAAGCATTTCGGGCGAGGATATAGACAATAATTTTTTAATTGCTGTTTTATCGGAATAATCATTAGAAGATACAAGTGTATTTAATGTTTTGCAGTAATGCTTTTCTGCATTTGAAGCCCTTAGAATTTCAAGTGAACTATTGATATCAGTACTTGAAAGTTTTAAAAATGCAAAAAGCCTTAAATTGTTTGAGTTTGGTAATAGCGAAATCTTCTCTAAAGCTTTGCTCTCTGTAAGTTTAATAAAGAAAAGAGCGCCAATATCTATAAGCATTTTTAAAACGGCAGTATTTTGACCGCAGACAGCTTTTTTAAGCTCTGCCATTATTCTTTCAAGACTTACATTTTGGAGTAATTTTGAATGATTTAAAGCAGATGATAAGGTATTAGCTTCAATACTGTGATTTAGAACACTTGCAAATCTGAAAAGTCTTAAAATTCTAAGAGCATCTTCGCAAAATCTTTTGTCAGGGTCTCCGACTGCCCTTAAAATTTTGTTTTCTAAATCCTTAACACCGCCGAATAAATCAATTAAGGTGTTATCAGGTGGGTAATAGGCGAGAGCGTTTACAGTAAAATCTCTTCGGGATAGGTCCTCGTCAACACTTCTTAAAAAACTTACATTATCAGGGTGACGGGTATCTGAATAATCACCCTCTAATCTAAAGGTAGTAACCTCAACGGGAATTTTATTTACTATTACTGTAACCGTTCCGTGTTTAATACCGGTTGCTACTGTATGTTCAAAAATTTGCTGAATTTCTGTCGGTGTTGCAGAAGTTGCGATATCGTAGTCGTGCGGCACACTGCCTGATAGCATGTCCCGTACACATCCGCCCACTAAAAAGGCATCAAAACCTGAATTTTTTAGAGTTAAAAGTACAAATTCTATCTCTTTTGGAATAAAATACGCCATTTTTATCCTCCAATATAAAAATAGGGGTTTATTTTTTTACTAAAAAGCAATATAATAATATAATAGAGTAAAATATGGGGGCTTAAATTTATGAAGACTTTAAAAGCTGAAGATAAAATAATTAGCGCGGTTAAGAAAATTCATATGATAGGAATCGGCGGAAGCGGTATGTGTCCATTAGCCGAAATTCTCCATTCTAAAGGATATGAGCTTACCGGCTCTGATAATAACGAGAGCGCCCCTCTTACCAGGGTTAAAAATTTAGGAATAAAGGTTTTTATGGGTCATAATGATTCTAATGTTGAGGGCGCAGAATTAGTGGTTTATTCTGCCGCAATATCCAAGGATAACCCTGAGCTTGTTGCAGCTAGCGAAAAGGGAATACCTACTATGGAGCGTTCACATCTTTTAGGTGCGCTTACCCGCCGTTATGATAATGTTATCGGTGTATGCGGAACACACGGCAAAACCACCGTTTCCTCTATGATAACACATATTTTAGTTTTAAACAAGATGCAACCTACTGCAGTTATAGGTGGCCTTTTGCCTCTTATTAATTCTAACGGTATAGCAGGGGATTCAGATATTATGGTCTGTGAATCCTGTGAGTTTGTTGATACATTTTTACAGCTTTCTCCCGATACCTCGGTTTTACTTAATATTGATAACGACCATCTTGATTATTTTAAAACTATGGATAATTTAGTTAACTCTTTTTCGAAATTTGTTAATATGTCCTCACTTTGCTATTATAACGGTGACGACGAATTAACTCTTAAAGCCCTTAACAACTTTGGCGGCAAATCGGTTTCTTTCGGTTTTGAAAAGACTAACAAATACTATCCCGAAAATATTAAAAGCGGTAAATACGGATTTTCTTTTGATGTTTATAAAGAGGGCGAGTATCTCACAAGGGTTGACCTACACGCACCCGGTCGCCATAATGTGTTAAATGCGTTAGCAGCATTTTCTGTATGTTTTGAGCTCGGCGTTACCGCTGAAGATATAGCTCAGTCATTAAAAACATTTACGGGTGCAGGCAGACGCTTTGAGTTTTTAGGTAACTTCAACGGCTTTACTTTAGCAGACGACTATGCCCATCATCCAACCGAGATAAAAGCGACCTTATCTGCCGCTAAAGAACTCGACTATAAGTCAGTAACCGTTATTTTCCAACCCTTTACATTTTCAAGAACTGCACTTTTAAAGGATGAATTTATTGAGGCACTAAAAATTGCAGACAGAGTTATTTTAACTCCTATTATGGGTTCGAGAGAGGTTAATACTTACGGTATATCTTCCGAGGATTTAGCTAAAAACTTAAGTAATGCAACTGTAATTGACGGATTTGAAAATATAGCAGATTACATTATTGATACCGCAAGCGATGGCGAACTTGTTATTACAATGGGCGGTGGCGATATCTATAAGGCTGCTAATATAATTGTAAAAAAATTAAAGAGTGAGTGAAAATATGACAAAAAAATTATATGACGAAAACTCATATTTAAAAGAATTCGAGGCTAAGGTTTTATCTTGTGATAAAACTGATGAAGTTTATAAAATTGTCCTCGATAAAACAGCTTTTTTCCCTGAGGGCGGCGGACAACCTGCTGATAAGGGTGAAATTTCAGGTCAGGATGTTTTAGATGTTCAAATTGAGGATGAGGTTATCTTCCATTATCTTAAAAGTCCGCTGAATGTAGGCGATACCGTAAAGGGTGAAATAGACTTTGATACAAGATATGACCGTATGCAAAATCATTCGGGAGAGCATATAATTTCGGGCATCGTAAACTCTCTTTACGGCTATGAAAATGTGGGATTTCATTTATCTGATGAAACAGTAACTCTTGATTTTAACGGTATTCTTGATGATGTAATGCTCCGTGATGTTGAACTCAGAGCTAACAAGGTTGTTTGGAATAATGTCAAAATTCGTGGCTATTATCCCGATGATGATACCCTTAAAAACCTTTCTTACCGCAGTAAAAAGGAGCTTTCGGGTGCTATAAGAATAGTTGAAATTGAAGGTTGTGACCGTTGCGCTTGTTGCGCGCCTCATGTAAAGTCTTCGGGAGAAATCGGTGTTATCAAAATGCTTTCTACCGAGAAAATCAGAGGAGGCACTCGTATTTTTATTAAGTGTGGTAAAAGGGCGCTCGACGATTATGCTGAGAGGGTTAATGTGATGTCTAAGGTTTCAAATCTTATGGCGCTAAAACCCAATGAGATATTTGAGGGAACAGAAAAATTATATTCTAATTTGTATGAAATCAAAGGTGAAAACACAAACCTTCAAAAGAGACTTATAAATGTTTTAATCTCAAAATCATTACCCGAAGATTACCTTTTGCTTGAGGAAGGCTTTTCTGTAAAAGAATTGCAGCTTTTAGCTGACTCTCTTTACAAAAAGCACGGAATGATAAGGGGCGCTTTTTCAAATGTGGAGGCTTCTACATACTCCTTTGCAATTTGCGGAGAAGAAACTCTTTTAAATGATTTTTTTGCCCGTTTTAAAGATTTGTTTAAGGTAAGAGGCGGCGGCAGAAACGGTATGGTGCAAGGTACTGTTGAGGGAAATATTGAAGAAATAAAATCGTTCTTTAAATTTTAGATAAAATATGATATAATACACGAAAAAACCTTTTGGAGAAAATATATGAATTGGACCGAAATTAAAGTAAAAGTACCTGTATCGTACACTGAAACTGCGGCTGCGGTTGCTAATATGACCGTTCCGTACGGAATTTACATTGAAGATTACTCTGATTTAGAGCAGGGTGCCGAAGAAATAGCGCACATAAATCTTATTGACGAGGACTTAGTTGCAAAGGATAGAAATACCGCTATTATCCATATTTATATTTCCGAATGTGATAATGCGTCTGAAGCGTTCAGCTTTTTAAAAGAGCGTTTGGATGCTTTAAAGATACCTTATCAAGCCGACTCTCTAGGTGTTAACGACAAAGACTGGAACGAGAATTGGAAGAAGTATTTTAAGGCATTTGAGGTAGGAGAGCGTCTTGCTATAGTTCCAAGTTGGGAAAACTATGAAAATCGTGATAACCGCATAGTTCTAAATATTGACCCGGGTGCTGCTTTCGGTACAGGAACACACGCTACAACTTCACTTTGCCTTAGCGTTTTAGATACTGAAATTAAAAATGGTATGTCGGTGCTTGATATAGGTGCTGGAAGCGGTATTTTAGGTATTGCTTCTGTTCTTTTGGGTGCAGATAGCGCTATCGGCGTTGATATTGATGCACAGTCGGTTAAAACTGCAAACGAAAATGCCGAGATAAACTTAGTAGCTGATAAAGCAAAATTTGTTGTAGGTGACCTTGCAGAAAAAATTACAGGTAAATACAACATAATTTGCGCAAACATTGTTGCAGATATAATTATAAGGCTTTTTGATAATGTTGCCGATTTTATGTATGACGATTCTAAGCTTATAATATCGGGCATCATTGATGTCCGTGCGGCAGAGGTTGAGGCCGCAGCGAATGAAAAAGGCTTTAATATTGAAAAAATGCTCGAAAGGGATAACTGGAGAGCTTATATACTTACAAAAAATTAGGAGGTAACCGATGCTTGAATTTGAACAGTTAGCATTAAGACTTAATTCTAACGAAAATGATATCAGAGAATTAAAGGACGCCATCGGTTATAATTCTCTAATGCGTGAAATCGAAGAGTTGGAGGCAAAGGCGGCTTCTGAGGGCTTTTGGGATGACCTTGAGAATTCGCAGATAATTCTTCAAAAAACCGGAAAGCTCAAAAATATTGTTGAGTCTTATGATAATTTAGTATCTTCCTTCGAGGATTTAACCGTACTAATAGAAATGGGTGATGAGGAGGGTGATTTATCCTTAATCCCTGAAATTACCGCTTCTATAGATGAACTTGAAAAAAACCTTGATACCCAAAAGCTCAGAACGCTTTTAACGGGCGAATATGATGCTAATAATGTAATTATTAATTTCCACGCGGGTGCCGGCGGAACCGAGGCTATGGACTGGCTTCAAATGCTTGTTCGTATGTATACCCGTTGGAGTGAGCGCCACGGATTTTCAGTTAAAATTCTAGACTTCTTAGACGGTGACGAAGCAGGACTCAAAAGTGCTACAATGCTTATAGAGGGCGAAAACGCTTACGGATATCTAAAGAGTGAATCGGGTGTTCACCGTCTTGTAAGAGTATCTCCGTTTGATGCTTCAGGAAGACGCCATACTTCATTTGCATCTCTTGAAGTAATGCCTGAAATCAGTGATGATATGGAAATCGAAATCAGAGAAGAAGACATTAAAATGGATGTTTTCCGCTCTTCAGGTGCCGGCGGTCAGCACATCAACAAAACCTCATCGGCAGTCCGCCTGACACATATTCCAACAGGAATTGTTGTTGCCTGTCAGAATGAGCGCAGTCAGTTTCAGAACAGGGAACAGGCAATGCGAATGTTAAAATCTAAATTGCTTGAAATAAAAGAGCGTGAGCATCTTGATAAAATTGAAGATATCAAAGGTGTTCAAAAAGAAATCGCTTGGGGTTCACAGATAAGGTCTTATGTATTTATGCCTTATACGCTCGCTAAAGACCATAGAACAGGATTCGAATCGGGTAATATTAACGGCGTTATGGACGGCGATTTAGACGGCTTTATTAATGCTTATCTAAAAGCACATTCAAAGGGCGAATTAGAAGAAAAATAAGGAGAATTGATTATGAAAAAAATTATTACAGCAATTATTTCCGTTTTGCTTATAGCTTCAATGCTTGTAGGTTGCGGAAAAGAAAGAGAGCTTTATCAAGTTAATCTTTCAAAGCATATTGAAGTCGGCGAATACACAGGTGTTACTGTAGATACTAATTCAAAAGAATATAAAGAATATTATCAGTCAAATATTGATAACGATGTTAAAAACGGTTCATATTATAATGAGATTAAAGAAGGTAAGGTTCAGAACGGCGATATTGCCAATATCGACTATTTAGGTAAAAAAGACGGTGTCGCTTTTGAAGGCGGTACTGATAAGGGGTACGACCTTGAAATTGGCTCAGGTACCTTTATTGACGGATTTGAATCACAGTTAATCGGCGTTGAGGTTGGAAAAACCGTAGATATTAATGTTACTTTCCCTGAAAATTATGACAAGGAAGAATTAAAAGGCGCTCCTGTTGTTTTCACAGTTACAATTAATTCTATAAAGCGCGCGCAGGAACCTAAAGAATACTTCAGAAATCTCAAGTTTAAAACATTAAAATCTTATGAGGACGACCTTAAAAAACGTTCTGCTATCAGTTGCATTATGGATGCTCTCTTAAAAGAAGTAAATGTAACTAAGTATCCCTCTGAAGATGTTGATAAGATATATGAATCCGAGTATAAACTTATGGAGCAGTATTATCAGAATTATTACGGCATGAGTATGGATTCTGTTATTTCTTCTTATGGTATGACCGAAGACGCATTCAAAGAAGCAATGCTTGAGAATTCAGTTTATCCACAGATTAAAGAACAAATGATGTTATATTATATTCTTGATGCAGAAAAAATGACCTGTACAGAGCAGGAAGTTGAGAATTACATCAATGAAATGGTTGAAGAAAACAAAAATCTAAACAAAGAAACATTAAAGAAAACATATGGAGATTATTATTTTGAATCTCTTTTTGTAAAAGAAAAGGTTAGCGACTTCCTTTACGAAAAAGCAGTTCTTAAATGATAAAAAGATGCATCGCCAATATCAATAATTTTTCAGAAGGTGAGCTTGAAAATGAGTACAAGCTTTCTGACGAAAATTATAAACATAAGCTTCTCACGTATAAATCTGATAAAAAGAAAAGGCAGTCATTATCTGCAAGACTTATTTTGAGAAATGCAATATCTGAAATTTACGGTAAGTGTGATTATGAGATTTCTTATACAGAAAACGGAAAACCTATATTGCCGTTTTGTAAATTCAGTTTGTCTCACTCTGAAGATTTTGCAGCTTGTGTTATTTCAGATAAAGATATCGGTATTGATATTGAAAAAGTCAGAACTGTAAAAAAGGGGAGTAATCTTCATTTTTTAACTGCCGAAGAAATTGAATTTTTGAAATCTTCTAAAGATTATTCCGCTTCTTTTATCTATTTGTGGACAAGAAAAGAGTCGCTACTTAAATGTAGTAATATTTCTTCTAAAGAATTGTCTTTAATATCTGTTTTAGAAGATACTGATAACTTTATTTTTAAGACAGAAAACTATCAGAATTATATTATTTCTGTTTGCGAATTGATTTAAAATTAAGGGGTATTTATGAAACGAGAACATTTAGGCTCAAGATTAGGCTTCATTTTGCTTTCGGCAGGATGTGCTATAGGCATAGGAAATGTTTGGAAGTTTCCTTATATGGCTGGTGAATACGGCGGTGCGGTATTTGTTTTGTTCTACATACTTTTCCTTGTTATATTAGGACTTCCTATTATGACAATGGAATTTGCAGTAGGTAGAGCTAGTCAGCAAAGTCCTATAACATCTTTTAAAAAGCTTGAGAAAGCAGGACATAAATGGCATCTGCATGGGTATGCAGCACTAATAGGCAATTATTTGCTTGTTATGTTTTATACTACCGTTGCAGGTTGGATGATGCATTATTTCTTTTTAACTGCTAAGGGAACCTTTGTAAACCTCGATACAAAAGAAATTTCCACTGTTTTTGGTGATATGCTATCAAGTCCGTTCACAATGATTTTTTGGATGGCAGTTATGGTTATATTAGGATTATTGGTCTGCTCATTCAGTCTTAAAAATGGACTTGAAAGAGTAAGCAAAATAATGATGGTAGCCCTTCTTGTGATTATGATAGGAATAGCTATCTATTCTATCTGTCTTGAAGGTGGAAAAGAAGGACTAAAGTTCTATTTAATGCCAGATTTTTCTAAAGCTGCTGAAATAGGATTCGGTAAAGTAATAGTTGGTGCTATGAATCAGTCTTTCTTTACCTTGTCGCTCGGTATCGGCTCGATGGCAATTTTCGGTAGTTATCTTGGTAAGGATAGGGCACTTTTGGGTGAGTCAGTTAATATCGCGGTTTTAGATACTTTTGTTGCTCTCACTTCGGGTCTCATAATTTTCCCTGCTTGTTACTCGTTTGGTATAAAACCTGATAGTGGACCCGGCCTTATTTTTAAAACACTTCCAAATGTTTTTAAGGCACTTCCTTATGGCAGAGTAATCGGAAGTTTCTTCTTCATATTCTTGACCTTTGCGGCTTTTTCAACACTAATTGCAGTTTTTGAGAATATTATTTCTTGTTGGATGGACTTAAAGGGCATCAGTCGAAAGAAAGCGGCTTTTTATAACTGTATTGCTATATTAGTGCTTTCTGTTCCTTGTGTTTTTGGATTTAATATTTGGTCGGGATTTACTCCGTTAGGTTCCAATACCAATATCAGTGACTTAGAAGATTTTATTGTATCAAATATTATGCTGCCTTTAGGCTCGCTGATTTATCTCTTGTTCTGTACTTCCCGTTACGGTTGGGGATGGAAAAACTTTAAAGAAGAAGCCAATACAGGTAAGGGACTTAAAGTAAAAAATTGGATGCGACCCTATCTGACATATATATTGCCACTTATAGTAATGATAATTTTTGTAATTGGTCTTATTGATAAATTCTAAAAATGTGACCTCTTAGCATTTTGCTAAGAGGTTATTTTTTTACAAATTACGATAAATGAAGTTGTTATATCCTAAAAAACGATATTTTTTGTATAAAATTAACAAATTTTCCAAAAATTATTTTATTAAATTATTTTAAAATAGATAAAAATGTATTGAAAATCTTGGAAATAACTGTTATAATAATTTTAATAGTAAAATACTATAATCATTATAATGAATATAGCAAGCCGGATTGTCCGGAAAAATAAGGAGATGTTTTTGTGAAAAGGAAAAATTGTATAGCAATGCTTCTTGCAGGTGGTCAGGGTAGCCGTCTTGGTGTTCTTACAAGCAAAATTGCGAAACCTGCGGTACCTTATGGCGGTAAATATCGTATTATTGATTTTCCGCTTTCGAACTGCGCAAATTCCGGTATTGATACGGTTGGTGTATTAACTCAATATAAACCCTTAGAGCTTAATGACTATATTTCTTCAGGAAAAGCGTGGGACCTTGACCGTATGGATGGCGGAATACATATTTTGCCGCCATATCAAGGTCAAAAGGGCGGAGATTGGTATAAGGGTACTGCAAACGCTATATACCAAAACCTTTCCTTTATTGAGCGTTATAACCCTGAATATGTTTTAATCCTTTCGGGTGACCATATTTATAAAATGGACTACTCAAAAATGCTTAAAAAGCATATTGAAACTGAGGCTTCCGGTACAATTTCTGTTTTAGAAGTGCCCTATGAAGAGGCTTCTCGTTTTGGTATTATGAATGCTAATGAAGATGATAGCATTTATGAGTTCGAAGAGAAACCAAAGAACCCAAAGAGCAATTTAGCTTCAATGGGAATTTACATTTTCACTTGGGAAAAGTTAAGACATTATTTAACCGAAGATGAAAAAAATCCAAATTCTTCAAACGATTTCGGTAAAGATGTAATTCCTGCAATGCTTAATGCAGGTGAAAAAATGATGGTTTACCGTTTCAAAGATTATTGGAAGGATGTTGGAACGGTTGATTCGTTATGGGAAGCAAATCTAGATTTGCTTAATCCTAAGATTGACCTCAATTTGTCTGACGAAAAATGGCGTATTTATTCGCGAACGGTAGGGTTGCCGCCGCAGTATGTATCAAGCAACGCTAAGATTGAAAACTCGCTTGTGACCGACGGATGCGAAATATACGGCAACATTGATTATAGTATTCTTTTTGCAAATGTACTTGTTGAAGAGGGTGCAGTGGTTGAATATTCACTTGTAATGCCGGGCGCAGTAATCAAAAAGGGTGCCAAGGTCAGATATTCAATAATTGCAGAAAACTCTGTTGTTGAGGAAAATGCTGAAATTGGTGAGGACCCTGCAGTTGTTGGTAGTGACGGTTGGGGGATTACATTAGTCGGCGATAATTTGAAGATAGGAAAAAATGCTAAAATAGGCTCTAATAAAATGATTACAGAAGATGTTGAGGAGGGCAAAATCATATGAAATCCAATAAAGTTTCTGCAATAGTTTTTGCCAATGTACAGGGTGAACACCTTGGCGATTTAACTGCAATTCGTTCTACCGCATCTGTGCCTTTTGGTGCGCGTTATAGACTTATTGACTTTGCGCTTTCAAATCTTGTTAATGCAGGCGTTTCTAATGTTGGCATTATCACAAAGAAAAATTACCGTTCTCTAATGGACCATTTAGGCAGCGGAATGCATTGGGATCTTGACCGTAAAAACGGCGGTCTTCATATCCTGCCGCCATTTAATGATGAAAATGCTGTAAGATATACAGGTTATGTTGACGCATTAAACGGTGCTCGAAATTTCATATCGAGATGCAATTCTGAATATATAGTAATTTCTGATGGTAATGTTATTGCCAATGTAGATTTATATAATGCTATTCGTTCTCACATAAAAAATGAAGCAGATGTCACTCTCTTGTGGCATAAAGGCGAAATTAAATCTAATTTTTCAGATACAATGATTTTCGATTTGGACAACGAAAACCGTATAAACAACATTACCTTTAATGATACTAATGTGGGTGAAGTTAATTTCGGTTTTGGCTTATATATCATTAATACCAATGTCTTAATTGAGATGATTGACTTTGCTTATTCAAATGGGATTACTGATTTGAAATTCGCATTTTTTGTTGATAAGGTTAAAAAGCTGCGTATATTCGGATATGAGCATAAAGGTTATATTTCGGTTATTGATGCCGAGGAAAATTACTTTGATGCCAATATGGATTTACTTAATGCAGATGTAAGACGCGACTTGTTTAATACCGATAGACCGATTTTAACTAAGGCAAGAGATAATATGCCTACAAGATACGGTACTCGTTCTGTTGTAGAAAATTCTCTTATTGGTGACGGCTGCGTAATTGAGGGTACAGTTAAAAACAGTATTTTATTCAGAGGCGCTGTTGTTGAAAAGGGCGCTGTTGTTGAAAACAGTATTGTTATGCAGTCTGCAAAAATCAAAGAAAATGCTACTGTAAAATATAGTATTCTTGATAAAAATGTTCTTGTTGGAAAAAATAAAGTATTGATGGGCACAAATGGTGATGCTCTTGTAATTAACAAAAATAAAGAAATTTAAGGAGAAATATAATGAAGGTTTTGTATGCTTCGAGTGAGGCTTATCCCTTTGCTATGTCGGGCGGTCTTGCAGATGTAGCAGGTGCTTTGCCAAAGGCCCTGAGGCGCCGTTTAATCGGTTGCAGAGTTGTTATGCCGCTTTATAGCACCATTTCTGATGAATTACGCGAAAAAATGACTTTCGTTACAAGCATTACAGTTCCGGTTTCTTGGAGAAGACAGTATTGCGGTGTCTTTGAGGCTCATATTGACGGTGTAATATATTATCTGATTGATAATCAGTATTATTTCAAGAGAGACTCTTTATATGGCTTTTATGACGATGCGGAGCGCTTTGCTTTCTTCTCAAGAGCTGTTCTTGAGATATTACCGCATATTGGCTTTAAACCTGATATAATCCATTGTAACGATTGGCAAACAGCGCTTATCCCTGTATTTTTAAATGAGTTTTATCGCAGTGCTGATTTATACAAGGATATTAAGACTGTCTTTACGATACACAATATTCAGTATCAAGGCAAATACGGCAAAGAGCTTTACGGCGATGTTTTGGGACTTCCTGCAGGAAGGGAAAGTCTCTTAGAATATGATGGTTGTATTAACTTTATGAAGGGCGCTATTCAGTGTGCTGATAAGGTTACTACTGTATCGCCGACTTATTCAAGGGAAATATTATACCCGTATTTTTCACACGGTCTTGACGGAATTTTAAAGCAATTCACCTATAAGCTTACGGGTATTGTAAACGGAATTGATTATGATGTTTATAATTCAGAAACCGACCCGATGATTTATAAGAACTTTACCATCGACTCTCTTGAAGATAAGGCATATAATAAATCAAGTCTTCAAAAAGAGGTAGGTCTTCCTGAAGGGGACGATATTCCGCTTATAGGTATTGTTACAAGACTTGTAAAACACAAGGGAATTGACCTTGTAAAGCATGTTTTTGAAGAGCTATTAGAAAACGATTTACAGTTTGTAATATTAGGCTCAGGCGAATGGGAGTTTGAAACCTTCTTTCACGAAATGGCAGCTAAATATCCCGAAAAGGTTGCTTTAAAGCTTGGTTTTATTCCAAGTCTTGCTCATAAAATCTATGCAGGAGCCGATATGTTCTTAATGCCGAGCCAGAGCGAGCCTTGCGGTCTTGCTCAAATGGTGGCGCTTCGCTACGGCACAATACCGATTGTTCGCAAAACAGGTGGTCTTAATGATACTATTTCTGATTGCGGTGATGGTGTTGGTAACGGCTTTACCTTTGCCGATTACAATGCGCACGAAATGATGTATTCTATTCGCCGCGCACTTGAAGAGTACAAGGATAAAGAGGCTTGGAGAGTTCTCACTAAACGCGCTATGGAATATAATAGCAGTTGGGCATCTTCTGCAAGTCTTTATATCGGGCTTTATAGAGAATTATCGGGAAAACGATAAGAATTTAAGGGTTGCAACTATCTTGCAACCCTATGATTAATTATTAAGTTGGTGTTATTATGCTTGAAATTTTAAAGGTGTTTTTACTCGGCATCGTAGAGGGAATCACCGAATGGCTTCCAATCAGCAGCACAGGGCATATGATTTTAGTTGACGAATTTGTTAAACTCAAAGCGTCACCCGAATTTATGGATATATTTTTAGTAGTTATTCAGCTGGGGGCCATTTTAGCGGTTGTTATGCTTTTTTGGAACAAGATTTGGCCTTTCCACTTAAAAAATAATGCGGCGCCCTTTTTTAAGGACAAAAATGATGTTGCATTTAATAGCGGAATTAAGGGGCTTTGCAATAAATACATATATATGGATAAAATTATCCTTTGGCTTAAAATCTTGGTGGCTTCTGTGCCTGCAGCGATACTCGGTATTGCTTTTGATGACCAAATAGACGCAATGCTGACAGGTGATTTCAGAGCTTATGTTGTATCTGCAGCTTTAATTATTTACGGTATTCTCTTTATAATTATTGAGAATATGAATAAAAAAGTTTTGTATACAGAACTTTCAGATATAACCTTCAAAACCGCATTTTTTATAGGTCTTATTCAGTGTTTAGCATTAATTCCAGGAACTTCAAGAAGTGGCTCTACCATTTTAGGTGCCTCTCTTTTAGGTACAGGCAGAGTACTAGCTGCAGAGTTTTCTTTCTTCCTTTCAATACCTGCTATGGTGGGCGGAAGTGCTATTAAACTCTTAAAGTTCTTTTTAGACGGCAACTCATTTAGTACATACGAAATCTTTATATTACTTTTAGGTATGGCAGTAGCCTTTATCGTTTCGGTTTTAGCAATTAAATTCTTAGTTTCCTTCATTAAAAAGCATGACTTTAAAGCTTTCGGCTACTACAGAATAATTTTAGGTGCTATTTTAATAGTGTATTTTGCATTAACAGTATAAAAATTGCAACAAAAAAAGCAGTCTCTTTTTGAGACTGCTTTTTTTAAGATTAAAATTAAAATTTGCTACCTTTAGCGCCTTTTGTTCCAAAAGAAGCACCCGATAAAATATTTGTGTCAATAGTGAAGGAAAGATTATCGCGGTTACGCTGACGGCGGAATGCGATATCTACAAGTCTGTCAATAAGCTCGGTGTATTTAATACCTGATGCATCCCATAAATAGAAGGCAAGGGAACCGGGTATAGTATTAATCTCGTTTGCATATACAGAGTCGGTTTCGGTATCAATCATAAAGTCAATTCTTACAACACCGCTGCAACCGAGAGCTTTGAAAACATCACAAGCGAGGGCTCTGATTTCGTCAGATTTCTTTTCGCTTATCTCTGCAGGGATTTTTCGGCCGAGTGACGCCATACCTTTTGATGCACCGTTTTTATCGCCGTTACTCAAATATTTATCCTCGTATGAAAGTATTTCGTCGTGCATAAACGGCTCTTCGCAAACACTTGCGATACATTCGTCTGCATCGCCTAGAACAGAGCAGTTGATTTCACGAAGGGAAGTAATTGCTTTCTCAACTAAAACACATTCCGCAAAGGAAAAAGCGTCTGTAATGGCGTTTTCCAAATCTTCCTTTTTAGATACCTTTTTAATACCAACACTTGAGCCTAAATTTACAGGCTTTACGATTAATGGAAGACCTATGTTTTTCTTTATATCGGCGAGTATCTGCTTTTTATTTAAAGAAAATTCTCTTGCTCTAAATTTAATACAGTCAAGTACGGGAAGACCTGCATTTTTAAGTACATCCTTAAAAATTGCCTTATCCATTCCTATCGCGGCAGAGATAATGTCGCAGCTGATATATGGAAGACCTAAAAACTCAAAATAACCAGCCATAGTACCGTCTTCACAGTTGGTGCCATGAACGATAGGGAATGCAAGGTCTATAGTAGTGGCTTTTGCTTTTTCAAAAAGACCAACCTTGGCTTTTTTCATAACAACCGCATCGTTTTCACGGAGTATCTGTACAGCGTCTGTTTTCTTTAAAAGCTCGGGAAGGTTTTTATATTCCTCAATATCAAAAAGTGCGCTACCGCTGTATAATGTGCCGTCCTTTGCGACATAAATAGGGGTGACATCATATTTTTCGCGGTCGATAGAATGCATAGCCTGAACTGCAGAAATAATTGAAACTTCGTGCTCAACAGAGCGGCAACCGAAAAATACTGCAATATTAGTTTTCATATAAATCCCTCTTTAGTAAAGATAATTATCAGGTAAATCGTTTTCAAGTAAAACGATACTGTTTTTGGAAACGGTTTTAAGGTATATTTCCATAGCTTTATTAAAGCTTGGAACTACATACAAATTCTTTTTATCGAATTTTGTGCTTTGGACACCTTCACGAATAGGCTTTGAACGATTTTCGCCGACAAGTATTATTGTGTCGCAATATTTTGCAGCTTCAACACCTAAAGCGAAATTATATTCGTATTCTCTATCACCTAGTTCAATAAGTCCCGGAGTGATGATAGTTTTCTTCATATTATCAAAGCTTGCAAGAACTCTTATTGCTTCAAGTGAGCCCACAGGATTTGCGTTATAAGCGTCGTCAATCATAAGTGAAGAATTTTTAAAGGGCTTTAGTTCAAGCCTGTGCTCATAGGGTTTTAGAGCCGATATAGCAAATTTAATATCATTGACCGAAACGCCAAGTGTATATGCTAGAGCAGAGGCGGCAACGATATCGTTTACACTGTGTTTACCTAAAAGGCGGGTTGTAACACTAATTTTTTCAGGACCTAAAATTAAATCAAAGGTTGAACCTTGTCTGCCATAGGTAATGTTTTCAGCTCTGAACCTGAATTTCTTCTTCAAACCGAAAGTTTTGTACTTTCTTTTTTCTGCGCGGTCGGTAATATCCTTGCAGTCACCGTTTATAAAGGTAACACCACCGTTTGCCTCCACTGCATTTGCAAGTTCAAACTTGGTTTTAAAGACATTGTCAACCGATTTAAAGGTTTCAAGATGCTGAGGACCGACCGATGTGATAATGGCGTGTTTTGGATTAACAATATCGCAGATTTCTTTGATGTCGCCAACATTTTTGGCACCCATTTCTGCAATAAAAATTTGTGTTTGCGGTTTAATGCTTTCTCTAATTGTTCTTACAACACCCATAGGTGTGTTAAAGCTCTGTGGAGTGCAAACAACATTGAATTTTTCACTTAATATTCTGTTAAGTATAAATTTTGTAGTAGTTTTTCCGTAGCTTCCCGTAATACCGATTACAGTTAAGTTATTGTGTTGTTTTAATATGCGTTTAGCGTCTAAGGTATAATATAGTGCAAAGGTTTTTTCAATTGGTAATGTTATTGTCCAAACAAGTAATGTAATTATCGGGGAAATAAAGGAAAGTGTAAAAATTAAAATTACCGAAATTTCACTTGTTAATGATGAAAGTTTAAGAGCAAAAAGAACTATAAGAAGTGCAAAAAGGAGTATAGCAGCGTTATACATTCTTTTAATTCTTCCTGTAAAAACTAATTTTTTGATTGATTTCTTTTGAAGAAGAATAGCGCTTATAACTCTGTAAATTAGTACAAGGGCTATAAATACCAGCTGCGGTAAATACTTATCATTTCTGTAAAGCAAGGTGGAAATACAAAAGAAAATTGCCTCAATCGCAAGATTAATCGCAAAGGAATCCTTAACCCATTTAGAATATCTTGACGGGAAATAGGAATTTTGCTGCAACATCTGCATTTGCCTTGTTATAGCAAAGATTGAAGATATAGAAATTAAAACTAATGAGGCCAAAAGAAAGTAATTCAAAGCACATCCTCCTTTACTTTATAAAACTCTGAAGAATTGCGTGCGCTTCATAAGGTCTTTCGCAAAATGAATAATGACCTGTGTTTTTAATTACACAAAGACCTGCATCAGGTATTAAGCTTTCTATAATTTTAGCATCAGCAAGGGGAGTAGCAGTGTCGTTCTCTCCCCAAATTAAAAGGGTAGGACATTTAAAGTTTGGCAAGAGATGTCTAAGGTCGGTATTAACAAGACTGACAAGTGTTTTTCGAAGTACCTCAGGTGCCGCATTATAATCAGCAGATCCGTAATAGCGTCTTGCTTTATCTAAAAGCTTTTCGGTATGCTTACTCAAAATCGGTAGAGTAAGCACAGCTTTTATTGTTTTAAAGCTCCTAGCTCTAAACTTTGCTTTAAAGCTTTTTTTAGGGATTAAACCTGCAGCGTCAAGAAGAACAACCTTAGGCGGATTTAAAAGCTTTTCGCCGACAAGTTTCATAATAACTCTGCCGCCATGTGAATGACCGAAAAGAATGGGGTCTTTAACATTTATAGCATCAAGGAATTTAAGTACAAAATTACAATAGTCGTCAATATTCCAAGGCTCACTCATAACCTCACTGTTTCCGCAACCGGGGAAATTAACTGCAATAATTCTTGCCCTGTCAGATAAAGCGGCAGTAATGCCTCTATAAACATCAAAAGAAGAGCCCCAACCGTGCAAAAGTAAAATGGGAGGCTTTTCGGAAAGAGTGTCTGTATATTCAGTTTTCAGTCCGTCAATAACAATTTGCATAACTGCTAAAATTCCTTTCGAAATCTGAAGGTATCAACCATATTACATTATTATACCAAATTATACTAAAAAATAGAAGTACTTTTTTAATATTATTTTATTATATAATATTTCCGATACAGCCGTTATTACCAAGTTCTAAAAGTCTTACCTTTAAAATCCTACCATTGAGGTTTTCGTCGGTTTTAACCGACACTTTTGTGTAGTTAGGAGTATAGCCTACAAAACATCCGTTTTCTGCAGTTTCAAAAAGTACATATTCGCACTTTCCAATTTGTGAAGCTAAGAAATCATTTTCATTTTTTTCACTAACTGCAGCCATTATTTTACTGCGAGTTTGCTTTTCTTTATTCGTGATTTGTGATTTTAAGGCGGCAGCAACAGTGCCCTCGCGTCTTGAATAGCAGAAAATATGTGCTTTCGCAAAGCCGACCTTTTTAACAAATTCCAATGATTTTTCAAATTCCTCTTCGGTTTCACCTGCAAACCCAACCATTATATCGGTGGTGATAGAAGGGTTTTTGAATGCTTTTCGTATTCTTTCAACTAAATCATAATAAAAATCAGAGTCGTAATGTCTGTTCATACGCTTAAGTGTTGCGTCACAGCCTGATTGTAGTGATAAATGGAACTGAGGGCAAAACTTTTCGTTACAGGATAGTCTTCTTAACATATCATCTGTTATCAAATCAGGTTCTAGAGAGCCGAGTCTTACTCGCTTTATACCGTCAGGCATGGAAGCAGCATCAACTGCATCGCAGAGATTTAAACCGTTATCCTTGCCAAAAGAAGATAAATTTATACCTACAAGCACTATTTCTGCAAAACCCGACCTCGCTAAACGTTCTGCCTCTTTAGAAATATCCTCAATACTTCTTGAACGAACCCTGCCGCGTGCAAAGGGAATTATACAGTAAGTGCAATAACGGTCGCAACCGTCTTCGATTTTCATAAAAGCTCGAGTTCTCTCACTAAAAGAATTAATTGAAATAGGAGAGAAGAGCTCATCGTTTTGATGAGGGAAGATTTGAAAATTGGTAGTTTTATTATTCAAAAAATCGGTTAGGATATCAAATATTCTATGTGTATCGGTGTTTCCGACAATTATATCTGCACCTAGATTTTCAGCAGATTTTTGAGGAAAAGCCTGTACCATACATCCGGTTAATATAATTGTGGAGTTAGGATTAATTCGTCTTTGACGGTTTAATAATTGACGAGTTTTTCTATCACTTTCAGCAGTTACGGTACAGGAATTTATAACTATAACATCTGCAGAATTTTCTTTTGCTTCTGTATAGCCGTTATTTAAAAACTGCTCTAAAATCGCTTGTGACTCATATTGATTTACCTTGCAGCCAAGTGTGTGTATTGAAATTGTGGGCATAATTCTGTTACTCCGTTCAAACTTTATCTCTTGCTATTATAAAATAAATCCAATATTTTTGCAATATAGTATTGAAATGTTATTTGTATAAATATTTATTATTGCTTTTTTATAAAAAATGTTTTAAAATGAATGTGTATATGTTTTGGAGGGGTTTTATGAAATCAAAGATTTTAAAAATTCTATCTTCATTGTTTTTTGATTTTGCAGTTGCTTTTGCTTCGATGATGGCAGCACTTTTTATAAGTCAAGAGATTGATCTTATTGATATATTTTTCTTTTTCCCGTGTTTTGTTTTTGCAGCTGCAACACTAATTTTCTTCTATGTTTTAAAAATTTACAGTATTTTTTGGAAGTACGCAAGATTTATAGACCACATAAAAATCTTTATTGCTTCAGGTGCCGCAATATTTGTTGTGTTTGTTACACAGGCTGCTCTAAATAGATCGTTTAGTTTGCAGACATATATTGTCGCTTTTGCAATTTCTTGCCTTGTTATTTATGTTTCACGAAATATTGTACAAATTGCAAATACATACACAGGTGAATCTAATTATGACGATACACTCGTAGGTAATATAATGATTATTGGCGGCGGTTCTGCCGGTAATGAAATTATTAATGATATTAATTTAAACAATAAAAATAAAGCTTGTCAGATAAAATGTATTATTGATGATGACCCTGCTAAAAAAGGAGTTTTCATTAACGGTGTACAAGTTATAGGTGGCAAGAGCGAAATTATCAAAGCGGTAAAGCAGTACGATATTAATGTAATTGTTTTTGCAATTCCTTCTTGTTCAGGCGAAGAAAAGGCAGCTTTTCTTCGTATATGTCAGAAAACTAATTGCAAACTTAAAATCATTCCGTCACTTTATCAGTTGCTTTTGGATGATTCCGGTGTTGATACGAAAAAAATACGCGATGTTGAAATTGAGGACTTGCTAGGTCGTGACCCCGTTTCTATTGATTTAGCAAGTGTTATGAACTATGTAAGCAAAAAGGTAGTTATGGTCACGGGCGGCGGCGGTTCTATAGGTAGTGAGCTTTGCCGTCAGATTGCAAGATACGAGCCTAAAGAGATTATTATCTTTGATATCTATGAAAATAACGCTTACGAAATTCAAAACGAACTCTCAAGGGCATATCCTGATTTAAAACTAACAGTTTTAATTGGTTCTGTTCGTGATTCAAAGCGAATGAACTGTGTTTTTGATAAGTACAGACCACAAATTGTTTATCATGCAGCAGCACATAAGCATGTGCCGTTAATGGAAGACAGTCCTAATGAATCGATAAAGAATAATGTTTTTGGTACCTTAAAGACAGCCGAGTGTGCTGATAAATACGGTGTTCAGAAATTTGTTCTTATTTCTACAGATAAAGCAGTTAATCCCACAAATATTATGGGTGCTACCAAGCGAATTTGTGAAATGATAGTGCAAAGCTATAACAGACGCTCAAATACTGAATTTGTTGCTGTTAGATTCGGTAATGTTTTAGGTAGCAACGGTAGTGTTATACCTGTCTTTAAAAAGCAAATTTCCGAGGGCGGTCCCGTTACGGTTACAGACCCCAATATTATCAGATTTTTTATGACTATCCCAGAAGCTGTTTCTCTTGTTTTACAGGCGGGGGCTACCGCTAAAGGAGGAGAAATATTTGTGCTAGATATGGGTAAGCCTGTAAAAATTCTTGACCTTGCAGAAAATTTAATTCGTCTTTCGGGTCTCGTTCCGTATTCTGATATTGATATTAAATTCACAGGGCTTCGTCCGGGTGAAAAATTATACGAAGAGATGCTTATGGATGAAGAAGGACTTACGAGTACCGAAAATCATTTGATTTTTATCGGCAAACCTATAGAATTTGATGAAGATGTTTTCTGGAAGCGTATTAATAACTTAAAAAATGTTATGTATGACGATAGCGTTGAAATCAAAAAACTTGTAAATGAGATTATCGGTACATATCATTACTAAACCGAAAGGAAATTCTTTATGGCAATTATTTCTCCCTCTGTACTTACCTGTGACTTTTTAACCTTTTTAGATGACATTAAAAAGCTTGAAGCTGCAGGTGTTGATATGCTGCATCTTGATGTTATGGACGGCATATTTGTACCTAATATTTCTTTCGGAGTACCGGTAATTCAGTCTATAAGAAAGCATACAAATATTCCGATTGATACCCATTTGATGATTGATAAGCCCCATAGATACATTGAGCAGTTTGCAAAATGTTCCGATTGGCTAGGGTTTCATTATGAAGCAGGCTCAGATAATATAGAAACATTAAAGGCAATTAAATCTTACGGCTGTAAAACTTGCATTACGATTAAACCTAAAACTCCTGCAAGTGCCGTTTTTGATTTGTTAGAGCTTTGTGATATGGTGCTTGTTATGTCGGTAGAGCCTGGATTTGGCGGTCAAAAATTTATGATGCATGCACTAGATAAAATCACCGAACTTAAAAGTGAAATTAAGAAAAGGAGTCTTAAAACTCTTGTTGAAGTTGACGGTGGTATCAACGCCGAGACTGCACCTCTCGCAGTTAAAGCCGGAGCCGATGTTTTAGTTGCGGGTAGTTTTGTATTTAATTCTGATAATATTACAGAAACAGTAAAAAAATTAAAGGAATTATAAAGATAAATAAGCAGGTGAAAACCTGCTTTTTTGTATAATATATTATTTTTTGGATATAATTTTATCGGTGATTTTTTTGAAAGACAAAAAAGCTAAATCCAAACAGTTTAAAATCTTCATTAAATCAATGATATATACTGCAGCAATTATTTCTCTTTTTTTAGTAGGTTATTTTACTGCTGCAATATTTATGAGAGGATTTAATTAGTTAAAATTAGTCCTCACAATCCCTTTTTCCACAGCAACCAAAGCAGTTTTCGCCGCCTGTGTAGGAAGCACGGGGAGGGAAGAAGTCTTCTGTCGGGAATTTAATCTTTCTGAAAACATCACAAGGTTGGTCGCTTGTGTCATCACACTGTTTTTCAGGTATGCAGAAATCGTATACAGGGATTAGCATCTGAACATTTCTTATTAACTGTACGATTGTAAATAGTCCCAATGTTACATATACTGTAGGAGTACCTGCATCAAGGTCGGTTACTATGTTGCCGCCTACACATTTGCAAACATATTCAGGTATGCAGCGTACATTTTCATAGCAATCTCTGATTTCGCCGATTCTTGCGCTTAGTGCTACAGGGTCTACGCTCTGTACAACGCATTTTGGCATATTTGATGTTTCTTTAGCTGCTTTATCACAGTTTGTATATTCGTTATCAAGAGACTTACTTGAGAATATCTTAACATTACCTTCGCTTCCGAAGAGAATAACCTTTTTATTAAAGGATGAAATACCTTTAATTTCTATCGGGCAAGTGTTGGGAGACATAAATAGGTCGAATTCAAGCTTAAAGAAGAAGGTTAAATCACAGGAATAAAATCCTTTGTTGAAATTTACGGGCTCTACATTGATGTATACATTTATTACTTCTGCAGATTTTAATCTTACGCTTATAGCTCGTTCAATATATGCCTGAGCTTCAGGTGTAAAAAAACATCTTAAATCTTCTAGACAATCGCGGTCACAGCAGGAGTCATAAACTCTGCCGGCGTCGATGCAAACAGCTTCTTTAAAAGAAACTTCCTGGTCGGTGCAATTGGCATTTATATCTGTCATATAAAAATCCTCCTAAAAAATTCTGAAGAATAACTTCAATACATAATATGAGTAATGTTTAAAAGTGTTAAAAAGCTTTAAAATATAATAATTCTATTTACTTTTTTGAGCGTAAATGGTATAATACCATAGTATTTATAAATATTATCACTTGTATTCTTGGAGGAATTGTTTTGGAAAAGGATGCTGCATCTGCAGGTGTTTTACCGGGTGGACTTTTTAATTCTGCAGAAATTAAAATTTTAATATGTTATATTTTGTCCCGCATTAATGAGGCTGTTCCCGGTCAGATGCTTGCAAATGTCTTGCATTATGAGGGAATTGCTAACTGCTTTGAGGTAAATGAGGCTATAGCATCGCTGGTAAGCAGTGGTCAGCTTGTTTGTGTAAGTCATGAAGAAGATACTTATGCTATTACAAAAAGCGGTAGAGATGTTGCAGAGACGCTTAAAACTTCCGTACCCTATACAATTAAGGAAAAAGGATATTTATCTGCATTTAAAATGCTAACCCGTTTTAAAAATGCTAAAAACACAGATTTTAATATAACAAAAGAGGATAACCGAACATATATTACCTGTTCTGCGCTAGACGGCGAAAATACATTTTTAAGTGTTAAATTATTAGTTGGCGACGAAGCTCAGGCACAGGCAATTAAAGAGCGATTTTTAGAAAAATCTTCGGAGATATATTCGGGTATAATCGATTTAATAACAAAATAACAAAAAGGGTGTTTTGATATTCAAAACACCCTTTAAAATTTGTGTTAAAATTTTAGAAATTTTGATGTGAATTCGTTTCCGCAACCGTGCGGTTTTAATAAAGATAATGCAAATATGTCGGTCGCTCTGGATTCTGTATCGAAAACCTTTTGAGCAACGGGACCTAGTCCCTTAATTTCAGAGGCACGAGTTACGATAAGCGCCTTATTAGGCACCGATGCCAAAACCTCATTTCCTTTATCAGTTGAGCCCAAAACTCGAGTATAGGGAGGCGGCTTCAAAAATAGAGAATTATCAATGTTTAAAAATGCGGATAAAACAAGCCGTCTAACTCGAGATAGCGTATATCTTTTGCTTTTTATCATTGAATAAAGATCATCAAGAGAGGTTGCGACACGAACCGATAAATGAAGCTTATTATCAAGACCTTCACTTAAATCGGGAAGATTTTTAAAGTCTTCCTTTGTTTTCATTCTAAGAACCGAAAGAATTGCTTTTTCGAGCCTTGTAATATCTGATACAATTTCGTTTTTTAGAATTCCTCTAGCCTCAATCGGCATAAATTTTTCAGCAAAACCAAAATTGCCGTTAATGATTTTTTCACGCAAAAGGGAAGCCGAAACTGCGGTTTCGTTTATATCTTTTGAATCGTGCCCACTGCCGATTCGCTTGATAGTACTAAATTTGATGTTAATACCGAGCCTTTTTGCAGCACATATATATTCAATACCTAAGTTATTGTTTGCGGCGGTTAATAAATCGGGCTCTACACCGAGCTTTTCGGCAGCTTTTTGTCGTGCAGCAGCAAAGGTAATTCCGTTTTTAATTTCGTTTGATACCTCTATGTCGAATTCTTTAGAGCATAAGATATTAGCAGCTTTGATAAGCTTATTTATATCGCCACATTCGCTGCCAAATAATATTTCGTCGCAACCAAGTCTTGCAAGTTGTACAACACCGCCTAGCGCAAAGTTTTGAGCAGTTGACATTGACCAGATTACAGGCAATTCCGCAACCAAATCGACGCCGCACCTAAGCGCCATTTCGGCTCTTTTGGCTTTTGATAAAATAGCAGTATCACCGCGCTGAACAAAATTGCCGCTTATAACTGCTACCACTGTATTGCCGTTTTGTTTTGCGGTATCAATTAAAAATTTGTGACCCGTGTGCAGAGGATTAAACTCCGCAATTATACCAACAGTAGACATTTTTTAATACTCCTAAACAAAAGACTTGAAAAGTTTTACAAAATAAGGTATTATTATATAGTTAAAACCAGTGTGGTTATTTTAACACACATTTATAAATTCTTCAACATAAAGGAGTTATTTTATGAAAGTTTTTGTTGTTAATGCAGGTAGTTCATCACTCAAATACCAGCTTATAGAGACCGATGACGGTTCTGTACTCGCTAAAGGTTTGTGCGAGAGAATAGGTCTTTCGGGTGCTATTACTCATAAGGCTGCTAACGGTACTGTTTACGAGGCAGAAACCCCAATGCCCACTCATTCTGAGGCTTTTGAGGCAGTTGTTTATGCTTTAACAAAAAGTGAAGCCAAGGTTATTGATTCTTATGATGAGATTTCCGCAATTGGTCACAGAGTTGTTCAGGGCGGTGAAAAATACAATCAGTCTTGCCTTATTACCGATGATGTAATTAAGGTTGTTGAAGAGTTAAGCGATTTAGCGCCGCTTCACAATCCCGCAAATGTTTTAGGAATTAAGGCTTGCATTAAGATTTTCGGCAAGGATATACCACAGGTTGCAGTATTTGATACTTCCTTCCATCAGACTATGGAGCCAAAAGCTTATATTTATCCTATTCCTTATGAGTATTTTGAAAAATACGGAGTTCGCAGATACGGTGCTCACGGAACATCTCATAAATATGTATGCGAGCGTTTGACCGCTCTTGTTAACAAGCCTGAAAAAGCATTGAAGTTAATTACTTGTCACCTTGGTAACGGTTGCTCTATTACCGCTATTAATGACGGTAAATGTGTTGATACATCAATGGGATTTACTCCTCTTGACGGATTTATGATGGGTACCCGTACAGGTACATTAGACCCTTCAATTCTTACCTATATCGCAGAAAAAGAAAACCTTGGTTTTGATGAAATAAATAAGATTTTAAATAAAAAATCAGGTGTACTCGGCGTTTCAGGTATTTCAAGTGATAACCGTGATGTTATCGAGGCAGGAAACAATGGTAACGAGCGTGCTAAGCTTGCAGTTGATATGCAGCGTTATCAGATTATTAAGTTTATCGGTTCTTATGTTGCTGCAATGAATGGTGTTGATGCGATTGCATTTACAGGCGGTATCGGTGAAAACGATAAGGCGCTTCGCGAGGCAGTATGCGAAAACTTAGGCTATCTTGGAGTTAATATCGACCCTGAGAAAAATTCTCAGCGCGGTAAAGAAATTAAAATTTCAACTGACGACAGCAAGGTGGATATTTATGTAATTCCAACTAATGAGGAGCTTGCAATTGCAAGGGATACATTTAAAATAGTTTCTAAGTAATATTAAAAATTTAAACAGATATAATCTTCGAAAGAGGGTTGTATCTGTTTTTTTATGTTGATAAATAGCGACTATAATTGTCGTATGCATCAATATATTGTAGAATAACAAAAAATGTAATTTATTTCTAAAATATGCTTGATTTTTCTAGATTTATATGGTAAAATATGGAACAGTAAAACAAAAGGAGAGATTTTTATGGATAAAAAGTTAAAAATTGTAATTGCTGACGATACAACAGAACTCGGTCTAAACTGTGCAAAAGCGCTTAAAAGCTATGGTATGGATGTATCACTTTGTGAAAAGGATGGTCTTATGTTGTTAGAGAGGACAAGAAGTGTAAAACCCGATGTGGTAGTTGCAGATGTGTTTATGCCTAATCTTGATATTTTAGGAGTACTTAATAATCTTAAAAATATGAACGAAAAGGAAAGACCTATGGTTATGGCGATGTCGAGCTTTGATAATCAACGGCTTGAAAAGGAAACTTTGGATGCAGGGGCTAGTTATTATTTTTTAAAGCCTTTTGATATAAATACAATGGCTGAGCGAATTATTCAGCTTTCAGGTTGGAGAAACGAAATTTCTCCTGTTGTAATTAAGGATAATGTTGTAACAGACCCTGAGCTTGAGCTAATGGTTACTGAAATTATACATCAGATAGGTGTACCTGCTCACATAAAAGGATATCATTACTTAAGGGAAGCAATTATTCTTTCTATTAAAAACAGCGAAATTATAAATTCCGTAACAAAACTTTTATATCCTACTGTTGCTAAAAAGCACGCTACTACATCTTCAAGGGTTGAACGCGCTATTCGTCACGCCATTGAGGTTGCTTGGGATAGAGGAGATATTGATGTTCTTAATTCCTACTTCGGTTACACTATTCAAAATGATAGAGGTAAACCTACAAACAGTGAATTTATTGCAATGATTAGTGATAAATTAAGACTAAAACTTAAAATGATATAAAGAAAGACACCGCATTTTTTGCGGTGTCTTTCTTTAATCAAAAATACTATTTCCAAATGCATCAATGCCAACTATTAAAGGGAAATTATCAAATATGAGTTCCTTTACGGACTCGGGACCCAAATCATCAAAGGCTATAACTTTAGCCGATTTTATCGAAATAGCAGATAAGGCACCCGCTCCTCCGATAGCGCATAAATAAAGAGCTTTATTTCGCTTTATAGCATCAATGACTTCATTTGAACGACCGCCTTTGCCTATTGTGGCGGTAACGCCTAAATCGTATAGTCTAGGAGTATACGGGTCCATACGAGAGGAGGTAGTAGGACCGCAACTGCCTATCGGAAGATTGCTTGGAGTAGGGGTAGGACCTGCATAATAAATAATAGAATTTTGAAGCGGATAGGGAAGAAAATTGTTATTTTCCAGCAATTCGAAAATTCGCTTGTGTGCGGCATCTCGCGATGTGTAAACCTTACCGCTAAGATAGACCTTATCACCGAATTTCAAGTATTCAGCCGCTTTCTTTAACTCGTCGGTAGAGAGAGAATATTCTTTCATAATATTATTCTGCTTCCTCACCGGTTTCTAGCTTTGATTTTGCAAGCAGAAAGGTAGAATTCAGTCTTTCAATTGCGTTTGAAAATAGCTTCATGCAAGCATCAAAATCGGTTTTAACATTGCCGAAAGAGGTGTTCATTTCCTCGATATCAGCAACATTTTCAATGATTTCTTGATTTATTGTCTCTTTATCAATTATCGCTTGCTCAACAATTTCTTTAGCGGTAGACTGTGCAGAAATATATAGCTTTCCAATATCTTCAGAGAGCTGTTCAACTTCTGCATATTTTTGTATGTATTCGCCTTGGATATTCTGCAAACGCTCATTTTCTTGTTTTACTGCTAAAATATCATTATTAAGGTTTTCAATTTGAAGTTCAAGGTCCTTAATCTTTTGTTGTAAGTCAATATTTTTCTCGGCGTTTTGTTTGTTTGAGTTCTCGATATATTCGATTACATCAGACTTCTTAAAACCGAAAAGACTGCTTTTAAATCCTTTGGACATAAACTATTTCTCCTCCAAATTTACACTTAAACTAAAATCTATGTTATTATATCATTTTTGACAAATAAAGTCAAATACTATGAATATCTTACGATATGTTTCGCTTATATTTGACATTGCATTTAAAATAATATATAATATTTTAGTTAAAATATGTTAAGGAAGTATGTCTTGTGATTACTAAAAGAGAAAATTTGAGAAATATTGCGATTATTGCTCACGTTGACCACGGCAAAACTACACTCGTTGACCAACTTTTAAAACAGAGTGGAACATTCCGAACTAATGAAAATGTTAACGAGCGTGTTATGGACTCTAACGATTTAGAGCGCGAGAGGGGAATAACCATTCTCTCTAAAAATACGAGCGTAATCTATAATGGCATTAAGATAAATATTGTTGATACTCCCGGACACGCTGATTTCGGCGGTGAGGTTGAGAGAATTCTTCAGATGGTAGACGGCGTTTTACTTCTAGTCGACGCTTTTGAGGGCTGTATGCCTCAAACCCGTTTTGTTTTGAAGAAAGCACTTGCTCTCGGCAAAAGGGCAGTAGTTGTTGTAAACAAGATTGATAGACCGATGGCTAGACCTCATGAGGTTGTTGACGAAGTGCTTGATTTGTTTATCGAGCTTGGTGCTGATGATGACCAAATAGAATTCCCGGTTATTTTTGCATCTGGCAGAGACGGATATGCTACCTATTCTCCCGATATTAAGGGCGAGAATATGAAGCCCTTGTTTGATGCGATAGTAAAGGAAATTGAGGCTCCAACAGGAGATGAAGAGGGCGCCACACAAATACTATTTACAAATATTGAATATGACGATTACCTTGGAAGAATAGGTGTTGGCAGAGTTGAAAGGGGCGTTGTAAAATCAGGTCAGACTTTAGCTCTTTGCCACAAAGACGGTACTTCAAGTAATGTAAAAGTCGCAAAACTCTTTATGTATAGCGGTCTTAAAAGGGTAGAGGTTCAAGAGGCAAAATACGGCGATATTATACAGGTTGCGGGCTTCTCTGAGCTTGAGATTGGAGAAACAGCCTGTGATGTTAATAATATCGAGCCGTTGCCATTTATTAAAATAGACGAGCCTACTCTTTCAATGAATTTTATGGTTAACAATTCTCCCTTTGCAGGCAAAGATGGAAAATATGTAACCTCAAGAAATTTACGCGACAGACTCTTTAAAGAAGTTATGACAAATGTCAGCCTTCGTGTAGAAGAAACTGACAGTGCGGATACTTTTAAGGTTTCGGGCAGAGGCGAGCTTCACCTTTCAATATTAATTGAAACAATGCGCCGTCAGGGTTATGAATTTCAGGTATCTCCGCCTAGCGTTATCTATAAAAAGGATGCGGACGGCAAGCTTTTAGAGCCTATTGAACTTCTTATGATTGAAGTTCCCGAAGAATATGTCGGCTCTGTAATGGAGAGACTCGGCACTAGAAAGGCAGAAATTAAAAATATGGGAACCCGTGAGGGCGGAACTTCTCATCTTGAATTTTTAATTCCCGCTAGAGGACTTTTAGGTTATCGTTCACAGTTTATGACCGATACAAACGGAAACGGCATTATGAATCATATTTTTGATAGTTATCAGGAATATAAGGGTGATATTGATAACCGTTCATCAGGCTCAATTATAGCTCATGAAACAGGAGAATCTACGGGATACGGTCTGTTTAATACACAGAGCAGAGGCAGACTTTTTATCGGCCCCGGAACACCTGTATATGAAGGAATGATTATCGGCGAAAATCCCAAAAATGAGGATATCGTTTGTAATGTCTGCAAGAAAAAGCAGATGACGAATACACGAGCTTCGGGCTCTGACGACGCATTAAGACTTGTACCGCACTCAGTGCTTAGTCTTGAACAGTCATTAGAGTTTATAAAAGACGACGAGCTTGTAGAGATTACCCCAAATAATATCAGACTCAGAAAAAGAATACTCGACAAAGAACAAAGAATGAAATATGAGGCAAAACATCGTTCATGAAATATATAATCCTTGATTTAGAATGGGACAGCGCCTACCACAAAAAGCATAAGCGATTTATCAATCAAATTTTGCAGATAGGTGCTGTTAAACTCGACTCCAACTTCGATATATTAGACTCTTTTGAAGTAAATATCAAATCTTCCTTTTCTAAAAAAGTCAGTAACAGATTTGCAACCCTTACAGGTATCACAACAGAAATTATGCAGGACGGAATTTCCTTTGAAGAAGCAGTAAACAGGTATAATGATTGGGTAGGAACCGATACTGTTACTATGACTTGGAGTAATTCTGATTTGTTTACAATACTCGAAAATGAAGAGTTTTTATTGGGTGGAAAACGCAGTTTAAAAATCGAAAAATATCTTGATCTTCAAAAATTTATCCAAGGCGAAATGAGACTTCAGGGTTATGATTTAAAAAATCAGATTTCTCTAAGCGGCGCTGCAGAGATTCTTGGCATTTCTCTTGAAAATTTTGATTTGCATACTGCAAAGGATGATAGTCTTCTTGCTACTGCAATGCTTAAAAAATGCTATAACAAGAAAAGATTTGAGGAGCTCGTACAGGATACACAGGATGGCGTTTTTTATCGAAGACTTACCTTTAAACCCTATTCCATTACTGATATTAACGATAAATGCATTGATAAAAAAGTTCTTAAATTTGCCTGTGAAAACTGCAAAACTACCGCTTACCGATTAACTGAATGGAAATATAGAAACCGTTGGTTTTCGGCAAAATTTGTCTGCAAAAAATGTAAAAAAGAATTTACAGGCAGGGTTATGGTTAAAAAAACCTTTGATTCTGTCATAATTCGTAAAAAAATACTTAAACCCGAGCTTGAAACGGAGAAAAAAACCAATGTTGTGCAGTCTATGCCCGAGAAACTGTAACTCAATTAGAACCGATAATGAAAACTTAAACGGATATTGCAAAATGCCTTTGTTACCAAAAGTAGCAAGGGCTGATTTGCACTTTTGGGAAGAACCATGTATCAGCGGTACTAAAGGTTCGGGAACGGTTTTCTTTAGCGGTTGCACACTTTCTTGTGTTTACTGTCAAAATTACGAACTAAGCCACAATGCGTTCGGCAAAATTATATCCTATGAACGTCTGGCAGAAATTTTTAAAGAACTTGAAGAAAAGGGCGCTCACAACATAAATCTCGTTAATCCTACACACTATGTTTTTGCAATAAAAAAAGCGCTAGAGATTTACAAGCCAAATATACCGATTGTTTATAATTCGGGTGGTTTTGAAAGAGTTGAAACTTTAAAAGCACTTGAGGGTTATATTGATATTTTTCTAATGGATTTTAAGTACTATTCAAGTGAAAAAGCACTTGAATACTCTAATGCATATAATTATCCCGAAATTGCCAAAAAAGCACTGCTTGAGTGCTATAGACAAAAGAAGAATTCTATACTTGAAGACGGCATTATGAAAAGCGGACTGATTATCAGGCACTTAATTCTGCCAAAGGCTACAAACGACGCTATATCAGTGTTCAAATGGCATTTAGAGAACACCCCTAACGCCTTTTTTAGTATGATGAGTCAGTATCTCCCTTACGGAAAAGCAGAGAATTTTGCCGATATTAACAGAAGAATTACTAAAAGAGAACACGAAAAGGTTTTATCGTATATTCTAGAGTCTAAAAAAGGCAATGTTTTTGTTCAGGAGATGGATAGCAGCAGCGAGAAATATATACCTAATTTCAATTTAAGCGGTATATAATAGCTTTTTTTACAATTTTTGGGTTATATTTCTTGAAAAAAAGTTTTCTATGGTGTATAATGTATCTGTATATTTATATTTATATAATAAGTGGGGGTTTGTATGACTAGAAAAGAGGCTCGCGAAGAAGCTTTTATTCTCATTTTTGAAAAGATTTTTAATGACGCAGAACCTGCAGAAATTCTTGAAATCGCAGCCGAGGTTAGAGACCTTGTGCCTGACGATTATATTAATCAGGTATTTTTAGGTGTTTATGATAAAAAAGAAGAGCTTGACGCTCTTATTGAAGAAAAGGCTATCGGTTGGAAAATAGGAAGAATTTCAAAAACCTCTTTAGCTATTTTAAGACTTGCCATTTTCGAGATTAAGTATATAGATTCTATACCCGAATCTGTATCTATAAACGAAGCGGTTGAACTTTGTAAGAAGTACGCCACTAAGGAAGATGCTTCGTTTGTAAACGGTATTTTAGCCTCTGTTTTAAAGGCATAAATATGAGCAATACAGCTATTACCGTAAAGCAACTTAATTTTTATGTTAAGTCCTTGCTTGAAGGCGATGTAAAACTTGCTAATATATGTGTAACAGGTGAAATATCGAACTTTAAAAATCATTATTCAAGCGGTCATTGGTATTTTACTCTCAAAGATGCTGATGCTGCCATACGCTGCGTTATGTTCAGAGGCTCGGCTATTAAGGTGAAGTTTGAGCCAAAGGACGGCATGAAGGTAATACTGAGAGGTCGAGTTTCTATTTATGAAAAAGACGGTCAATATCAGTTCTATGCTGAAAGTATGACTGTTGACGGTCTCGGTGATATCGCAGTACTGTTTGAACAAATCAAGGAAAAACTTGCAAAGGAAGGGCTGTTTGATTTAGAGTCTAAACGACCTTTACCTGCCTTTCCGTCACGCATAGCGGTTATTACTTCGGCTACTGGTGCCGCAGTTCAGGATATACTTAATATCCTAAACAGAAGAAATCCTTTATGTGAAGTGGTGCTTTGTCCTGTATCGGTACAAGGAGAGCTTGCAGTACCCGAAATGCTAAATGCGTTAGATGATGTCTATTCGCTTTCTAATATCGATTTAATCATAATCGGTAGGGGTGGCGGCTCAATTGAAGATTTGTGGGCGTTTAATGACGAAAAACTAGCCCGTAAGATTTATGAATCGCCAATTCCTGTAATTTCAGCAGTAGGTCACGAAACCGATTTTACAATATGCGATTTCGTTGCTGATTTGCGAGCGCCTACACCTTCAGCCGCGGCAGAAATTGCGGTTAGGGATTTTGGCGAAATCTCAAGTGTTATTGAAACTTCAAAAGAAATGCTTAAAAAGGCTCTCATTAGTAGATATAACCTCGAAGAAGAGCGTCTTGATAGGCTTTTAAATTCACGTGTGTTTTTATCCCCCGATATATTATTCAGAGAAAAAATTATCACTCTTGATAGATACGCCGAAAAGCTAAAGCTTTTAATCGAAAAAGCTTTAGGCGAAAAGCGGTCACAGTTTGAAAAATGTGTGGCAAGCATTGACGCTATGAGTCCGCTAAAAATTATGGCAAGAGGATATTCGGTTGTGCAAAATAAAAATAAAACCGTAACATCTGTAAAAAATCTTTCCGTCAATGATGAGGTTGACTTAATTTTTACAGACGGAAAAGCAAAGGCAAAAATTATTTAATTTAACTCTTTATGGAGGAAAAATATGGCATCTAGTAAAATAAGTTTTGAAGAATCCCTTGATAAGCTTTCAAAGATTATTGAAAAACTTGAAAAAGGTGAGTGCTCCCTTGAAGAATCAATCAAACTCTTTGAAGAGGGAATTAAACTTTCTGACAATTGCTCTAAAACTCTTGAAAATGCAAAACAGAAGATTGTTAGTCTGACCGATGCTAAAAAGGAGGCAAAGCTTGATGATTGATGGCCTTTTAATGAATTTTCAGGCAAAAATGGACGCTCGGCTTGATATTTTACTAACAGAATCAGGTCAGCTATATGACAGTGTTTTATCTGCCGCCCGTTACAGTATAATTGACGGAGGAAAGCGAATTCGTCCTTTTATACTTACAGAGTTTTATAAAATCTGTGGCGGCGATGATGATTGCGCTATGAATTTTGCCGCTGCTATTGAAATGATTCACACATATTCGCTTATACACGACGACCTTCCTTGTATGGATAATGACGATTTCAGACGAGGAAAGCCCTCTTCACATAAGCAATTCGGCGAGGCTATGGCGCTGCTTGCAGGGGACGCTCTTTTAACCGAGGCCTTTAATGTCGCTTCAAAAACAATCGGTATTCCTGCAGATAGAATTGTAAAAGCTTTAAATATTCTTGCTGAAAATGCGGGTGTGTCGGGAATGATTGGTGGTCAGGTAATTGACCTTCAGGGCGAAAAGACAGGACTTACCGCTGATGACAGACTTTTAATGTACAAACTTAAAACCGGTGCCCTTATAAAAGTTTCGGCGCAAATAGGCGCTGTACTTGCCGGTGCTGATACTGAGCTTGAGTTAGCGGCTGCAGAGTACGGCGAAAACCTTGGAATTGCCTTTCAGCTTGTTGACGATATTCTTGATTACGAGGGCGACTTTGAAGCCCTTGGAAAACCTACAGGCAGTGACGAAAAGAACGGCAAAGTAACCTTTGTAAAGCTTCTAGGTATAGAAAACTGCAAGCTTTTAGCGGCAGAGCATACAAAGAAAGCTCTTGCTACACTAAATAAATTACAGGGTGATACAACCAATATCAAAGAACTTACAGAATACCTCTTAGAAAGAAAAAATTAAGGGATGTTTGAATTTGGAATATAATTTTTTACAAAAAATTAAATCTCCTGAAGATGTTAAGAAATTATCTTACGAAGAAATTGATAAATTATGCAATGAAATGCGGCACTGCATAATTGATACTGTTTCTAAAAATGGCGGTCATTTGGCTTCTAACTTGGGTGTAGTTGAGCTTACAGTTGCTTTACACCGAGTTTTCTCGTCACCTGACGATGCTATTATCTTTGATGTGGGTCATCAGTCATACCCTCATAAGCTATTAACCGGCCGTTTTGACAGATTTAACACTCTTCGCACTAAAGACGGTATTTCAGGCTTTATGAAGCCGAATGAAAGCCCTCACGATTATATTACTACAGGCCATAGCAGTAACTCTATATCTGCGGCTTACGGTATATATAAGGCTAAGAAACTTTTAGGAGAAAAGGGTACAGCGGTAGCCGTAATCGGTGACGGTGCTTTAACAGGTGGACTAGCCTATGAAGCACTTAATAACGCAGGCAATACAAAGGGTAATTTCATTATTATTCTAAACGATAATAAGATGTCTATATCTCAAAATGTAGGCGCACTTGCAAGAGGCCTTACTAAACTTCGAAATCAACCTAAATACCGCGATTTTAAATTTAAAGTAGGCAAATTTTTATCAAAGCTTGGTGTTTTCGGTCTAAAAACCTATAGATTGATTTCCAGAATTAAAGATTTTCTTAAATCGGTTGTTTATAGAAATAACATTTTTTCTTCTTTGGGCTTTAACTATTTAGGTCCTGTGAACGGTCATGATGTTAAGGCTATGGAATCATTGTTTTCTTCTGCTATAATGAATGACAAGCCTACACTTATTCACGTTCTTACAACTAAAGGTAAAGGCTATCCGTATGCCGAAAACAGCCCTAAAAATTATCACGGCGTATCACCGTTTGATATTGAGGCGGGTGCATCACAAAGCGGAAACCTTTCTTATTCGGATATTGCAGGTAAAACTCTATGTAATTTAGCCGATGCAAACGAGAAAATATGTGCAATTACTGCCGCTATGACTGTAGGTACAGGTCTATCGGACTTTGCAACAGAACATAAGGACAGATTTTTTGATGTAGGTATTGCAGAGCAGCATGCAACTGCCTTTGCCGCAGGAATGGCTCGCGGCGGAATGATACCTTTTTTTGTAGTGTATTCTACATTTTTGCAAAGAGCTTATGACCAGATAATTCACGATGCCGCAATACAGAACCTGCCGATTAAAATTTTAATTGACAGAGCAGGTATTGTCGGGGAAGACGGAGAAACCCATCAGGGTATATTTGATGTTGCTTTTCTCTCTTCAATACCGAATGTCAATATTTATTCGCCGTCATCATTTGATGAGCTTGAACGGGCAATCAGAAAAACGGCATTTAATAGCGAACTTGCGGCTATTCGTTATCCCAGAGGTCTTCAAAATGACAATTATCAGGGTAACACCGACGGTGATTTTACCTTTCTTAAAACAGGTTCTAAGAAGTTACTAGTAACCTACGGCAGACTTTTTTCTAATGCAATTGAAGCACAGAAAACTGCAGAGTTTGATATATTAAAGCTTAATAAAATTTATCCTTTATCAAACGAAATGTTAAAGGACCTACTTTCTTATGAAAAGATTTGCTTTTTTGAGGAAGTTGTTTTAAGTGGCTCGGTTTCAGAGCATTTGGGTTCTTTGCTAATGGATGCAGGATATAGAGGTGCTTATGAGAAATATACTATAAACGATGAGTTTGTGCCTTCAAATTCTGTTTCTGCAGCACTAAAAGAATATAAGCTTGATAGCGATTCTATGATTGAAATTATGACATAAGGGGAACATATGGCAGATAAATTAAGACTTGATACTGCGGTTTTTGAGATGGGTTATGCCGAAAGCAGAGAAAAAGCAAAAGCTATGATAATGGCAGGAATTGTTTATGTAAACAATCAAAAATCGGATAAACCCGGTACTACACTAAAACCTGACGATATTGTAGAGGTCAGAGGAGCAACACTTAAATATGTCAGCCGCGGCGGATTAAAGCTTGAAAAGGCAATTTCAGCTTTTTCAATAAACCTTACCGATATGGTCTGCGCTGATATCGGGGCTTCTACCGGTGGATTTACCGACTGTATGCTTCAAAACGGCGCTGCTAAGGTTTATTCAATTGATGTAGGTTACGGTCAGCTTGCTTGGAAACTCAGAAGCGATGATAGGGTAGTAAACCTTGAACGCGCTAACTTCCGCTATGTTACGAAAGAGCAAATACCTGAGGATTTGGATTTTGCTTCGGTTGATGTTTCCTTTATATCGCTATCTCATATTCTTCCCGTACTCAACACGCTTTTAAAGGATAATGCAAATGCTGTATGTCTTATTAAACCGCAATTTGAAGCGGGCAAAGAAAAAGTTGGTAAAAAAGGTGTTGTAAGAGACAAAGCGGTTCACATTGAAGTAATTGAAAAAATAGTAAATATAGCACTCGAAAACGGATTTTCAGTTTTGGGATTAGACTTTTCACCAATTAAAGGCCCTGAAGGTAATATCGAATACCTTTGTTATTTAGAAAAAAGTGAAAACCCTGAGATTTTAACTACGGTTTTAGCCGAAGATATTGTTGAGGCATCTTATTTAAAGTTAAAGGAGTAATTTATGGTTGTTGCAGTTTTGCCAAACCTCGATAAGAGGGGTGCGGCGGATATGGTTGAAAAAATCGGTGCATTTTTAAAGCAAGAGGGAATAACTGCTTATTTACCGGACAGTATATGTTGTCCGGATTATCTGCATGCGCCTGATTCTGAACTCTATTCTTTGGCAGATATAATTATCACTGTCGGCGGAGACGGTACAATTATCAGATATGCAAAGCGTGCAGCATTAGATAATAAGCCCATTTTAGGTATAAATGCCGGTAGAATTGGCTATCTAGCCAATATTGAGCAAAACGAATATAAACTCTTATCTAAACTAAAAACCGGTGAATACCATATCGAAAAACGAATGATGCTTGATGTTAGAGTATGCGAAAACGGAAAAACTATCGGTCAATATAATGCACTCAACGAGATAGTTGTAACAAGCGGATTTATGTCAAGAATAATTGATGTCGCGGCTGTAGTCGAGGGTGATAGCATTAATTACCGTGCTGACGGTTTAATTGTTTCAACACCTACAGGTTCTACTGCATATTCAATGTCGGCAGGAGGCCCTATAATTGACCCGACTACCGAAAATATTTGTATAACCCCCATTTGTTCGCACTCACTTTCTGCAAAACCAATTTTATTATCATCAGAGCGTACAATTAAATTAAAGGCATATTCTAAAAAGAAAACCGAAATTTTCTTATCTGTTGACGGCAGAAAAGCAGCTAATGTTAAACCTTATACAGAAATATTTGTTACTAAATCAGATAAATCCGTTCAACTTATAAATTTAAATAACAAATCTTTCTATAAAACCCTTTCTGCAAAATTTTCTGATGTGAGGAGTGGCTGATTTTGAAAAACAAAAGACAACAAAGAATTTTAGAACTGATATCAGATAATATCATTTTAACACAGGAAGAGCTACAAAATGCCCTTATAGCAGACGGTTTTAAAATAACTCAGTCTACTGTTTCGAGAGATATAAAGGAACTGCGCCTTATAAAAGGTCATGACTCGAATGGTAATTACAGATATATCTGTAGAGAGGATGTTTCTGTTGCTGAGCAGCCACTTAATCACTATAAAGAAATGATTTCAAAATCGGTGAGAACTCTTGATTTTGCAATGAATAATGTAGTAATCAAGTCTTATACCGGTATGGCATCTAGTGTTTGTGTTGCTATTGATATGCTTTATAATGATAAAATGCTCGGTTCTCTTGCAGGGGACGACACGATTTTTATTGTTACAAGAAGTGAAGCAGAATCTAAAAATCTTGTGGACGAGATTAAAAATATTAT
This sequence comes from Oscillospiraceae bacterium, assembly GCA_029227055.1. Lineage (GTDB taxonomy): Bacteria > Bacillota > Clostridia > Oscillospirales > Acutalibacteraceae > UBA737. Next base: position 48,766 of record JAQXZE010000040.1, read on the forward strand.
GTAACGGCGGGATATTATGCTAGAATTTTTGCATATTGAAAATATTGCTGTAATAGAAAAATCCGATATTGAGTTATCAAACGGTTTGAATATTTTAACGGGAGAAACAGGTGCCGGCAAATCTATTATTATCGATTCAATCAATGCAATTTTGGGTGAACGCACCTCAAAAGACCTTATAAGAACAGGCTGTGAAAGGGCAGAAGTTTCTGCGATTTTTTCAAATCTTAATAAACCCGTTCTCGATCTACTTTGCGAAAACGGATTTTCTGTCGATGAGGACGGAAAGCTTCTTGTAAAAAGGGTTCTCTCACAGTCGGGCGGTAGTGTTAAAATTAATGGTAAACCCTCAACTGTTTCTTTGCTCAAAATTATAGGACAAGCATTGGTTAATATACACGGTCAGCACGATAATCAAAACCTTTTAGACCCGCAAAATCATATTTTGTACATTGATAAAATGGCAGAAAACGAGCAACTTCTTTCTGATTATTATCAGGAATTTAAACGCCTTAATGCTATCAGAAAAGAACTTCGTGCACTTGAGATGGACGAGGAAGAAAAGGCTCGCAAAATCGAACTTTTAAAATATCAAATTGATGAAATCGAAAGAGCAGATATAACAGTAGGAGAAGTAGCTTCACTTAAAGAAAAAATCAGTCTTGCTCACTCTAAAGAGAAAATTCTCAATACAATTAATACTATTAGTGGAATTTTTGAGGGTAGCGATGATAAAAACGGCGTTATTTCAGGTCTTGAAGAGATAAACAGACTGCTCTCTCAAATCGATATAAAAGCGCTTGAGGCAGACTCTCAGCATCTTTCAGATGCGCTTTTCACAATTAAAGATGTTTCCCAAAATATCAGAGATTATGAAAGTAATGAAGGTATTGATAACCTCGATTTAAATGCCCTTGAAGAAAGACTTGACTTGCTGCGTCGCATTATGCTAAAATACGGCGGTAGCGAAGAAAAAGTCTTTGAGTATTTAGAAAACTCAAAGGCAGACCTTGAAAAAATTGCTTTTTCGGAAAAAAGAATTGATGAGCTCTCATCAGAACTTGACAATTCTACAGAGTGCCTAATTGAAAAGGCTGAAAAACTCACAAAATCAAGAATCGATGCTTCAAATAAATTTGCAAAAGAAATTTGCAATGTCTTATCCTTCCTTGATATGCCGTCGGTAAAATTTTTGGTGGATATCAAAAAGGGAAGATATACAAAAATCGGATGCGACGAGATTGAGTTTTTAATCGGAACCAATGTCGGTGAAGATATTAAACCGCTTTATAAAATAGCGTCGGGCGGTGAGCTTTCTCGAGTTATGTTGGCAATAAAGAGTGTGCTCGCTGAAAAAGACGATACACAAACCCTTATTTTCGACGAAATTGATACAGGAATAAGCGGTCATGCCGCATCAAAAGTGGGAGTACAGCTAAAAAAGGTATCAAAAAACAGACAGGTAATTTCTGTTACCCATTTAGCGCAGATTTCAGCCTTTGCGGATAATCATTTACTTATCCAAAAGCACACCGAAAACGATAGGGTATTTACAAATGTTAAATCGCTTTCTTATGACGAAAAAATTCTTGAAATTGCAAGGATTATGTCTGGAAATAAAATAACTGATAATTTATATAATTCTGCTAAAGAATTATTGGATAGGAGTCAAAACGATGAAAATTTATGATGAACTCGTAGCCCGTGGACTTATCGCACAGGTTACAGACGAAGACGAAATCAAAGAACTTGTAAACAACGGTAAAGCCGTTTTCTACATAGGCTTTGACCCCACTGCTGACAGTCTTCATGTAGGTCATTTTATGGCGCTTTGCCTTATGAAACGCTTACAGATGGCAGGCAACAAACCGATTGCTTTAATAGGCGGTGGTACAGGTCATATCGGTGACCCGTCAGGCAGAACTGATATGCGCTCTATGATGACAGCTGAGCAGATTCAGCATAACTGTGACTGCTTTAAAAAGCAGATGAGCCGTTTTATTGAATTCGGTGAAGGAAAAGCACAGATGGTTAATAATGCCGACTGGCTTTTAAAGCTTAATTATGTTGATTTACTTCGTGAGGTTGGAGCTTGTTTTTCTGTTAATAATATGCTCAGAGCTGAGTGCTATAAGCAGAGAATGGAAAAAGGTCTTTCTTTCCTCGAATTTAACTATATGATTATGCAAAGTTATGACTTCTATCATCTTTTTAAGGAATACGGTTGTAATATGCAGTTCGGCGGAGACGACCAGTGGTCAAATATGCTTGGCGGTACCGAACTTATCCGTAAAAAGCTCGGCAAAGATGCTTATGCTATGACAATTACCCTTCTTTTAAACTCTGAAGGCAAGAAAATGGGTAAAACTGTCGGCGGCGCTGTTTGGCTAGACCCAAACAAAACCTCACCTTACGATTTTTATCAGTATTGGAGAAATGTAGGGGATAAGGATGTACTTAAATGCATAAGAATGCTTACCTTTTTACCTCTTGAAGAAATTGATAAAATGGATGCTTGGGAAGGTAATCAGCTAAATACTGCAAAAGAAATACTAGCCTATGAGCTCACAAAGATTGTTCACGGTGAAGAAGAAGCCGAAAAGGCACAGGCAGCAGCAAGAGCAATATTTGCAGGCGGTGCATCACACGAAGGTATGCCTTCAACCGCTTTAGAGGATTCCGACTTTACAGACGGCAAGATAGGTCTTCTTGCAATGATGGTTAAAGCAAACCTTTCTGCATCAAACGGAGAAGCAAGACGCCTTGTTCAACAGGGAGGCGTTTCGGTAAACGACCAGAAAATCACAGACCCATCTTTTGCGCTTTCGAAGGAAGACTTCGAAAACGATGTAATTGTTAAAAAGGGTAAAAAGGTTTATCACAAGTTCACAATATAGTGTGTTTACCTATATAAATAAACTAAATCTTGACAAATTACTTTAAAAGTCTTATAATTTTTTAGTAAATGTAAATCATTAGGAGGATATAAAAATGATTAGTGCCGGCGATTTTAGAAATGGTGTTACTTTTGAAGAGGATGGAAATGTTTTACAGGTTATTGAATTCCAGCATGTAAAACCCGGTAAAGGTGCAGCTTTCGTAAGAACTAAAACAAAGAATGTTATTACTGGTGCTGTAATTGAAAAGAGTTACAACCCCACCGCAAAGTTCCCCACAGCTTTTGTTGAGCGTAAGGATATGGAATATTCTTATGAGGATGGCGGACTTTATTACTTCATGGATCAGGAAACTTATGAGCTTGTTCCGATTAATGGTTCTGAACTTGGCGATAACTTCAAGTTTGTTAAAGAAAATATGGTTTGTAAGATTTTATCCTATAAGGGTAATGTTTTTGGTGTTGAGCCTCCAACATTCGTTGAACTCACAGTTACAAAGACAGACCCTGGTTTTAAAGGCGATACAGCTACAAATGCAACAAAGCCTGCAACTCTTGAAACAGGATGCGAAATCCGTGTTCCGCTTTTCATCGACGAAGGCGATGTAATTCGTATTGACACCCGTACAGGTGAATATATGGAGCGTGCTTAATTTTTACTGCATAAAACAGTATTTTCAGTAAAAATTAGTTTTATTAAAGTATTTTACAGAACGGAGAGGTAACTATGGATATTTGTGAAAAGGTTGCTTATATTAAAGGCCTTGCTGAAGGTATGAAGCTCGATTCTGAGTCGGGCGAAGGCAAAATCCTTGCTGCTATTATTGACCTTTTAGGTGATATCACAGAAGAGATTTGTGATATTGAAGACGCTTGCGACGATATGTCTGAGCAGCTTGATGCAGTTGATGAGGACCTTTCTTCTTTAGAAGATATAATATATGAAGATTGCGATTGCTGTTGTGATGATGAAGAAGATTGTGACTGCGATTGCTGCGATGACGAACTTTATGAGGTTGAGTGTCCTGCTTGTCACGATATTATTTATCTTGATGAAGAGATGCTCAAAGAAGAAGGTATTAATTGTCCAAATTGCGGCACACCCTTAGAATTTGATTTTGAGTGTTGCTGTGAGGACGAGGATTGCGATTGCAATTGCGAAACCGAAGAATAATATTTATTAGAATTGCCGCATTCCGTTAAAGGTTTGCGGCTTTTTTTAGATAGGTGTTTTTATGCTCGATACAAAATTCAAACTTGAATATCAGTCCAAAGAAAACTTAAGTGATGCTCTGCCCGTTATTATTGTCGCTGCGGGTTCTTCAAGCCGTATGAAAGGTGTAAATAAACAACTTTTAGAAATCGGTGGTATGCCCGTAATTGCGAAAACTATAGCCGCCTTTGAGCAATCGCCCTTGATTTCCAAAATACTTTTGGTTACAAGAGAAGATTTGATTTTAGATATTCAAGAAATTATTACTCGTTACAATTTCCTTAAAGTTACAGATATTGTCGAGGGCGGCAGTTGCAGATTTTCATCGGTACTTAATGGTATTGACAGACTTATATCCGATGATAAAAAAGTACTTATTCACGATGGTGCAAGACCGTTTGTAGATACTGAAATTATCGGAAATGTAGTCGCTGGACTTCAAAATTCGCCTTGTGCTGTTTGCGCAGTATCTGTTAAAGACACTATAAAAACTGTTGATGAAAACAATTTTGTTTTAAACACACCTGAGAGAAGTACCTTGTTTGCAGTACAAACTCCACAAGGCGTAGATGTTGAGCTATATAAAGAGGCCGCAAAAACTGTAGAAAATCCCGATTTAATAACCGATGACGCCTCTGTTATGGAACTTGGCGGCTACAAAGTGAAAATTGTTTCGGGTAGCTATAAAAACATAAAAATTACAACCCCTGATGATATAAAGCTTGCAGAAATTCTTAATTTGGAGGAATAAGTTATGCGTATAGGCCACGGATATGATGTTCATAAATTTGCAAAAAACCGAAAGCTTATTCTCGGTGGTGTGGAAATTCCGTATGAAATGGGTCTTTTAGGTCATTCTGATGCGGATGTTCTAATTCATGCTATTTGTGATGCTCTGCTAGGGGCAGCCGCTAAGGGTGACATAGGCAAACATTTTCCCGACAATGACAACTCTTTTAAGGATATTGACAGCAGAATTTTATTGCGTCATGTTCTTGATATTCTAGACGGAGAAAACTTTAAAATATCTAATATTGATGCTACTGTTGTGGCGCAAGCGCCGAAGCTCGCCCCTTTTATAGAACAAATGAGAATAAATATCGCAGACGATTTAAAACTTTCTCTTGATAGGGTAAATGTAAAGGCAACAACAGAAGAAGGTCTTGGATTTACAGGTGAAAAACTCGGAATTGCTGCTCATGCAGTTTGCCTTATAGAAGAATAATTTAAAATTTTTTGCGTATCTTAAATACGGGGACTTAAAATGAAATTCTTTTTTCTTTTAAACCGTAGAACGCTTATCTTGTGCTTTTTGATACTTGTTTTGACTGTGCTCATTTTCTTTAGATTTTCCGGCATTAAAAACAGTTATAAAAATGCCGATACTAATCAAAATAGGGTATTGTTTATCTCGTCATTAGGATATACTGTAGACGATGATTATCTTTTGACAAAAGAAATTATTATTCCTTCTCAGTTTAACGAAGAATTCAAAAAATACAATTCTATTCAAAAAGCTGCAGGCTATAATTTAAGTGAATATTCAGGATTTTGTATTCAAAGATTTACATATAAAATCAAGGATACTCAAACCCTAATTAGTTTATTAGTTTATAACGGCGAAATTATAGGCGGGGATATAACTCCGTCGAAATTCGGAAGTAGCATATCACCGATAATTAAAAGTAAAGGTACTTTAAATGAAAATTAGACTCGATAAATTTATTTCATCTCAACTGAATTTGACAAGAAGTGACGCAAAAAAGTCCATAAAAAAGGGTTTAGTTGAAGTAAATAATACTATCATAACCGATTCAGGCTTTCTGATTGAAAGCGATGTTGATTCGGTTTTTTATAACGGACAAGCCGTAGCATATAAGCGATATAGGTATATTATTATTAATAAACCTAAGGGTATACTTTCAGCTTCAAATGACAAACGCAGAAAAACTGTTGTAGATTTAGTTCCAAACGACTTATCAAGGCCAAATCTTTTTCCTGTGGGAAGGCTTGATAAGGATACAACAGGGCTTTTAATAATAACCGACGACGGCGATTTTGCCCATAAGGTTATTTCTCCAAAATCTATGATCGAAAAGGCTTACATTGCCGAGCTTGACGGAGATATAAACGAGGAAATTATTGATGTTTTTAGCAAAGGGGTAGTGTTACATGACGGCACACCTTGTGCGCCTGCAAAGCTTTTTCGTTTAGAAAAGAATAGGGCAAGGGTGGTCATTACCGAGGGTAAATATCACCAAATCAAAAGGATGTTCGGAACTGTAAATTTAGGGGTAAATTCCTTGCATAGAGAGTCAATTGGGCGCCTTAAAATCCCTGAAGGACTAAATTTTGGTGAATGTGTTGAAATTTCATTCACAGAACTTGAAAGTCTTTGTTTATATCAGTTTGTACACAATCAATAAAATTATCTATATAACATTGGCGGAAATAGTTATAGCAATTTTTTGCACCTTGTGTTATAATACCATAGTCTAGTATGACTATTTTGTAGGAGGTTGCTTTTATGGCAAGTTTATCATTGCGTAACGTGTATAAACGTTACCAGGGCGGCGTTGTTGCCGTTTCTGATTTCAACATTGAAATCGCAGACAAAGAATTTATCATTCTCGTAGGTCCTTCCGGTTGCGGTAAATCTACAACACTTAGAATGATAGCTGGTCTTGAGGAAATCACCGAGGGTGAAGTTTACATTGGTGACCGTTTGGTTAACCAGGTTACTCCTAAAGACCGTGATATTGCAATGGTTTTCCAGAACTATGCTCTTTATCCCCATATGACCGTTTATGATAATATGGCATTCGGTCTAAAACTTAGAAAGACTCCCAAGGCTGAAATCAAGCGCAGAGTAGAAGAAGCTGCTCGTATTCTTGATATCACACACCTTCTTGAGCGTAAGCCTAAGGCTTTGTCCGGTGGTCAGCGTCAGCGTGTTGCTTTAGGTCGTGCAATCGTTCGTGAGCCTAAGGTATTCCTTCTTGACGAACCGCTTTCCAACTTGGATGCTAAGCTTCGTGCACAGATGCGTACCGAGATTTCTAAGCTCCATCAGCGTTTAGGTACAACATTTATCTATGTTACACATGACCAGACAGAAGCTATGACAATGGGTACTCGTATCGTTGTTATGAAGTTAGGTTATGTTCAGCAGATTGATACTCCGAACAATCTTTACAACAAGCCTTGTAATGTATTCGTTGCAGGATTTATCGGTTCTCCTCAGATGAACTTCATTGATGCTAAGATCATCAAAAAAGGAGACGATTTCTATGCTGAGTTCGGTTCTGAAGATACTTCTACACGTAAGGGTGTTAAGTTCCAGTTGAAGCTTCCGGCTTCCAAGAACGAAGGCGATTGTCTTGTTCCTTATCTTAACAAAGAAGTTATCATCGGTATTAGACCTGAGCATATCCATAACGAAGCTGATTTAATTGCTAACTTCAAAGATGGTCTTGTTTCTGCTGACCTTGAAGTTACAGAGCTTATGGGTAACGAAACATTCCTTTATCTTAACTGTGAAGGTTTCCCGCTTACAGCAAGAGTTTCGCCTGAGTCTACTGATGGTCCTGGCGATCACATTGATATTGCTATCGAAACTGCTAAGATTCACATTTTCGATAAGGAAACTGAAATGACTATTACTAACTAATAGCAAAGATTAAAGCCACACCGAAAGGTGTGGCTTTTTTATGTTTAGAGAAAATTTAATTTAAATTAAATTACACAACCACCGTTTACGCCTAAAACCTGTCCTGTTATGTAATTTGCTTCGTCCGACGCTAAAAAGAAAACTGAAGCTGCAATTTCGTCTGCTTTACCAATTCTGCCTAGAGGAATTTCTTCGATAAAGCTCTTTAATTCGTCTTCACTTAAAAGGGAATTCATAGTTGTATCTATAAGTCCCGGAGAAATTGCGTTTACCGTTATGTTACTTGGCGCCAATTCCTTAGCTAAAGCCTTTGTAAGACCTATTACACCCGCTTTCGATGCAGAATAAGCAACCTCGCAAGAAGCACCAACTTCACCCCACATTGAAGAAATATTGATGATTTTTCCGTATTTTTGTTGCACCATAACAGGAGTTATTGCACGGCAACAGTTGAATACACCCTTTAGGTTTATATCAAAAATTTTAGCGACATCATATTCGTCGGTATCGGTTATAAGACCTTGCAAAGCAATGCCTGCATTGTTAACAAAAACATCAACACTGCCGAACTTATAAACAGCCTCTTTAATCATAAGTTCAACTTCTAATCTGTTGGTTACATTTGCCTTTAAAGCAACGGCAGAAAAGCCGTTTTCGCAAAGTGAGCGCGCAAGCAAATTAGCCGGCTCATAAGATTCATTGTAATTTATAACAACATTATATCCTTTTTGAGCAAAAAGAATAGCGGTGGCTGCGCCAATTCCTTTAGATGCACCTGTAATAATTACCGTTTTTTTCATTTTTTCTCTCCTAAAAAAGATTTATGCTTTAAGTATAGCACAAAACTTAAAAAAAACAAATAGAAAATTGAATATAATAATCCGTGTGTGTAAAAAATAATTAAAAATCTTAAAGGAGATATATATGAAGCCGTCAAATAAAGAATATAATGAGATAACTAAAAAAATGTCGCCGCCATCACCAAAACTGAAGGATTCTATTTTTGCCTTCCTGGTAGGCGGTTTTATTTGCGTTATAGGGCAGTTGTTTACAGAACTGTATACAACCTTGGATTTGTCAGAAAAAGCGGTTAAAATGGCCGTTCCGTCAACTTTAATTGCAATAGCAGCAATTCTTACAGGATTGAAAATTTTTAATAGAATTGCAAAATTTGCAGGGGCGGGAACACTAGTACCTATAACAGGCTTTGCAAATGCTGTGGTATCACCGGCAATTGAATTCAAAAATGAGGGCTTTATTCTTGGCGTCGGCGCGAAGATGTTCACAATAGCAGGACCGGTTATTGTTTATGGTACTGTGGCAAGCGCGATTTATGGGGTAATTTATTGTATAACTACATTGTTTTAAACAAAATCCGCACCAATTTCTTGGTGCGGTTTACCACTTAACCTGCTATTGAAGATGCAATGATGACGGAAATGAATGCTATAACAAAAGAACCAATTTCTGTTGTTACCCAGAAGTCAATTACTTGCACTTCCTCAGATTTGCACGATAACCGCTCTTTCATATTCCACAGTATAATGCTTGAAATAATCATATGGAGAGCCAGTGGGATAATGCCGATGATTAACCAATCGGTAAAAAAGGCGCAGATGATATTTAAGGCAAAGTATGTCGAGTGTATGATGGTTGTTATTTTGAAATAATCTTTGATAATTCTCGCTTTGCGATTTTCGAAAACAACAGTTTTCTTTACTGCGTTATAATCTTTTTTCTTTTCTAAAAATATACTTATGCCAATACCAATCGCA
>JAQXZE010000041.1 GCA_029227055.1 Oscillospiraceae bacterium
TAATTTTTTCTCCTTTCAATAAACCAACACTTGTGTTTTTATTGCAGTTATAGTATAATTCGGAAAGAAAGTAAAAACAACCATCAAAATTGCAATAAGTGTTGGAATATTGGAGAAAAATATGAATACAAAGAACAATAAACGCAGAAGAGAGTCACAGGAAAAAACAGAAAGGGCCTTTGTAGAGCTGTTACAAAGCAGAGAAATCAAGGAGATAACGGTATCCGATATTTGCAAAATAACAGGGCTTAACCGCAGTACATTTTACGCAAATTATATAGATATTTATGACCTTGCAGAAAGGGTAAAGGAAAGGCTCGAAAAGGACTTTTCTGAAGAATTTGCCGATTACGATTACTATAATGAGCGCACGGGTGCCCTTAAAATGTTTAAGCATATAAAGGAAAATCAGATATTTTATAAAACATATTTTAAATTATGCTATGACAGTGCGCATCAGGTGTCGGTTTATGATGTAAAGCGTGCAGAGCTTGAGCTTGGCAACAAAAATATTAAATACCACATAGAATTTTTCAGAAACGGACTTAATGCAATAATTAAAATGTGGCTTGCGAGCGGTTGCGAGGAGTCTCCCGAAGAAATGGCAGAGATACTTTCGCAGGAGTATAAGGGAAGATAGACAGAACAAAATAATTCGGGAGGTATGATATGGATAAGGATACTATTCTTTTGGTGCTTACGGGCGGTACGATTTGCTCCTTTTCGGACGAAAAGGGTGAGAAAAGCACCGATATCGAAAAGGCAAAAAGTCTGATTGTAGAAAATTTCAGAAAGACGGACAGCAAACATCGCGGTGTAGAGTTTGAAAACCGTATGCCGATTGATACATTGAGCGAGAATATGACGCTCGATAAGTGGAACACCCTGATATCAGCCCTTAAAAGCTATGATTTATCCGTCTATAAGGGAGTAGTTATTCTCCACGGTACCGATACTCTTGCCTATACCGCTTCCTTGCTATCGTTACTTCTTACAAGCGCTACTGTTCCTATTTTTTTAGTATCAAGTCAGGAATCCTTAGAGAGCGAAACCGCTAACGGAAACGAGAATTTTAAAACAGCTGTTGAGCTTATAATGAAAGGGATAAAGCCCAATGTTTATGTGCCGTATAAAAATTCTGACGGTAAAATGTATCTCCATTTGGGAGCGCATTTAACACAGTGCGCCCCTTTATCAAACGATTTTTACAGCTTGGATGCAAAGGAATTAGAAAACAATAAAAACGACGGCGTTTGCGGAGTAATTTTCGAGACAAACCAAAATATTTTAGAAAAAACAGGCAAACTCACTCCGAGCGTTTTAAAAATAACCCCTTATGTAGCGCTCGATTATTCGGTTTTTAACATGGATGGTATTAAGGCGGTGGTTCACGGAACATATCATTCCCAAACCCTTTGCGCAGAGGAAGAAGCCTCTGGTTTTTCGGTTTTTGCCCTTTCTAAATGCTTTAAAGACCAAAAAACAGGCAAATCACCCGAAATACCGCTTTTTATTGAGCCTTGCAATTATAAGGAAAATGAAAATAAGTCTTGCTACGAAACAACTGCGATTGCTGTAAAGCGAGGGGCGGTTTCGGTTTTTGGTATGACCTCTGAAATGGTATATGTAAAAGCGCTTGTAGGTGTAGCTCTCGGCAAAGAGGGAGAGGTTCTTGTAGATTTTATGCTAAACGAGAACATAAACCACGAAAAGCATTATTAAAGCTTTCACAATTTGTAAATTTTTGGAATAAAGTAAAAATAGAACAAAATTTAGTAAAATAAGATGTGTTGACAAATTAAAAAGAGTGTGTTAAACTTATACGCGTAAAGATTCCGTTTTTTGTGGAAAGTTCATTAGAGAGTATGCATCATGGGCTGAAAGTGCATTTGAACGAGTAGTAAGACGGGGAACACTTTATGCAAAATTTATTTTGCTACAATCTGATATGGGCTTCAAGTGGATGTGTAAATCACATCAATACGGGTGGCACCGCGGGTTAATTTTATTTACTCGTCCCGGAAATTCTTAATTGAATTTCCGGGATTTTTTTGTAAAGAATTTTATAATAGGAGGAAGAATATGTACAGAACTCATTATTGTAACGATATCAGAAAGAGTGATGTAGGCGCCGAAGTTGAGCTTGCGGGTTGGATACATTCTAAGCGTGACCACGGCGGCGTGTTGTTTATCGACCTTAGAGACTACACAGGCATTACTCAGCTTGTTGTTCACGACCCTAAAATGATTGAGGAATTAGACTCCAATAAAATAGAAACGGTGGTATCCGTAAAGGGTACTGTTTCGCTTCGTGATATTGAGACTGTAAACGAAAAGATTGCAACGGGTGAGGTTGAGCTTATCGTAAGCAGCTACAAAATTCTCGGAAAATGTATTAAGGATTTACCCTTTGAGATTTTCGATTCTAAGGACAGTAAGGAGCAGCTTCGCTTAAAGCACAGATTTTTAGACCTTAGAAATCCGAAGGTATCATCGAGTATCTATAAGCGCTCACAGATTATAAAGTATATGCGTGAGCTTATGGAAAACGAGGGCTTTTTGGAAATTCAAACCCCGATTTTAACTGCATCTTCCCCTGAGGGCGCTAGAGACTTCCTAGTTCCTAGCCGAAAGCACCCAGGAAAGTTCTATGCATTACCTCAGGCACCGCAGCAGTTTAAGCAGCTGCTTATGGTATCGGGATTTGACAGATACTTCCAGATAGCGCCCTGTTTTAGAGATGAGGACGCCAGAGCTGACCGTTCACCCGGTGAATTCTATCAGCTTGACTTTGAAATGGCTTTCGCAACACAGGAAGAGGTTCTCGGTGTTTGCGAGAGGGTTATCCGCTCGATTTTCGGTAAGTTTATAGGTCATCACGAGCCGCTCGATGAGGCGCCTTTCAGGCATATTTCCTTTGCAGAGTCAATGCTTAAATACGGCTCTGATAAGCCTGACCTTAGAAACCCCTTAGAGATTTGCGATTTAACCGAATTCTTTAAAACCGTTAACTTCCCCGTTTTTAAGGGCAAGGTTGTAAGAGCAATAGTAGCACCCTGTAAAAACGAGAGATGGTTCTTTGATAAATCCTTAAATTATGCAACTAAGAGTGTAGGAATGCAGGGCCTTGCCCACATTACCCTCTTAAACGAGAAAACCGCAGAGTTTAAGGATGACCCGATTGTAAAGAAATTAACCGACGAGCAAAAGAGAGAGATTATTGAGTTAACAGGTCTTAAAGAGGGCGAAACAATCTTCTTTATCTGCGATATCGCAGAGGAAACCGCCGCTAAAAATGCGGGCGCTATCCGTAGTTGGCTTGGCGATGAGCTAGATCTTATTAATAAGAATAGATTTGAGTTTTGCTTTATCGTTGATTTCCCGATGTATGAGTATGACGAGACAAGCGGAAAGATTATATTTACCCATAACCCCTTCTCAATGCCGCAGGGCGGACTTGATGCTCTTCTTTCAAAGGACCCCACAGAAGTTTTAGCCTATCAGTACGACCTTGTTTGTAACGGTATTGAGCTTGCTTCCGGTGCTGTTCGTAACCACGATGTTGAGATTATGAAAAAGGCATTTGAGATTGCAGGTTATAGCGAAGAAGAGTTAGCTGCTAGATTTAGCGCTCTTTATGAGGCATTCCAGTTCGGTGCACCGCCACACGCAGGTATGGCGCCCGGTGTTGACAGAATGATAATGCTTTTAGAGGATACCGAAACTATCAGAGATGTTATCGTATTCCCGCTTGACGGTCAGGCACAAGACCAGATGCTCGGCGCTCCGAGTACCGTTAGCGAGATGCAGTTGTTTGAAGCAAATGTATCTATCAGAGGCTCAGAAACAGGATTTTCGGGCGGCGGCGCTACAGTCGGCGGCGTAGGTTCTGCTAAAAAGAGCGAGAAAAAGGAATTAACAAAAGAAGAAAAGCTAAAGGCACTTGAAAGCGTTAACGAATTAAAGCTTTCGGATAACGAAGAGGGCACAATGCTCAAACTTTTCGAGGATATGAAAGCCTTTGAAGAAAAATTAGACGCAATAGATACAGAGGCTACCGAGCCGATGATTTATGTTGCTCCCACAGTAAATGTGATAAGAGAAGATAAGAGGGTGCAGCCCTTCTCAAGAGAAAAGCTTTTAGAGGGTGCACCGCAGGCAAGCGAAGACAGTTGGATTGTTCCAAAGGTAGTAAAGTGAGGTGTTGGCAGTGAAATTTATTACAAAACTTAATGTATCGGGCAAAATCGCGGTTGACGATAACATTCTCGTTGAAGGTGTTCTGTCCTCTGCCGGCTCTCATATTTTAGACGGCTTTAAGCCCCTTTTCAGCGCAGAGGCAGTTACCCGTCTTGAAAAAGCAGGCTATGCCGTTAGCGGCAAAACAAATGTAGGCGAATTTGGTCTTGACCTTTTAGGCGAAACCTCTTATTACGGTGCAGTTACAGAAAACGGCGCTTTGAGAGGTGCCGCTGCTGCCTTAGTTGCAGACGGCACAGTAGAGGCTGCCCTTTGCGTAGATGTAAACGGCTACCCAAGAAGAGCTGCTGCCGCATCGGAGGTTGCTTTTCTTAAGCCCACATACAGTACAGTATCCCGCTACGGCGTTATTGCGGCGGCGTCTTCAGGCGAGCAAATCGGCGTTACTGCAAAAAATGTCGAAAAAATTGCCGAGGTTATGTCGGTTATCGCAGGTCACGACGCAAAGGACGGCACTAGCGACAAGGTAGAAAGCTATACCTATTCTACAACCGAAGAGGTTAGCGGTAAAAAGGTTTGCCTTATTACAGAGCTTTACGATGCGGTGTCAAGTGATGTAAAGGTAAAGATTGATAGCTATATTAAAAAGCTTGAGGCAAAGGGCGTTTCTGTGGAAAAGATATCCTTATCCCTCGTTTTAGAGGCAAAAACCGTATGGCAGATACTTTTATCGGCAGAAACCTGTAACAATGTTTCCCGTTTTGACGGTGTTAAGTACGGTCACCGAGCAGAAAAATACAGAAATATTGACGAGCTTTATGTAAACTCAAGAACAGAGGGCTTCGGCTTCCTTACAAAAGCTACCATTCTTTACGGCTCGGATGTTTTATCTAAAGGCAGATACGAAAACTGCTACGATAAGGCAATGAGAGTTCGCCGTATTATAGCAGAGGAATTAAATAAAATTTTCGAAAAGTTTGATGCAGTTTTATTACCTGTTGCAAGTCAGGTAAATTATAGCGAATATGATTTAAAGGATGCGTTCAGCAAGGTGTTTGAGGAGTCGGTATTCACCGCCCTTCCAAACCTTACAGGTGCCCCTGCTTTAGTTACAAGCGGAGTTCAGTTAATGGCGGCTTCCTTTAAGGAAAGCACCCTTTTAAGTCTTGCAAAATCAGTAGAGGAGGATAAGTAATTATGGGTTATGAAGTAGTAATCGGTCTTGAAACCCACGTAGAGCTTTCAACAGAGTCTAAACTCTTTTGTTCCTGCGGCGGCCACTCTAGTGCCGACGAGCCTAACGATTGCGTATGTCCTGCCTGCTGCGGAATGCCCGGTATGCTTCCCGTTGTAAACAAAAAGGCTATTGAGCTTGCCGTTAAAGCGGGACTTATGCTTAACTGTAAAATCAACAAATACACAACCTTTGATAAAAAGAGTTATTATTATCCTGACCTTCCTGCCGCTTATCAGACAACGCAGTGGTTCCATCCTATCTGTGTTGAGGGTGCGGTTGAGGTAGAAACAAGTCAGGGAACAAGAACCATCGGCATTAAGCAAATTCACGTTGAGGAGGACGCAGGAAAGCTCGTTCACACAAACGATTCTTCTCTTGTAGACTACAACAGAACAAGCGTGCCGCTTATCGAAATTGTTACAAAGCCTGATTTCAGGAGTGCTGAAGAGGTTATAACATATCTTAAAACCTTAAAATCAAAGCTTCAGTTCGCAGGAATTTCTGAATGTGAAGAGGGCGCTATGAGATGCGATATAAACATCTCGGTTCGCCCTGAGGGAACAGATGAGCTCGGTGTTCGTACCGAAATCAAGAATATGAGCTCGCTTACTTCCATTGAAGAGGCAATAAACAAAGAGGCTATCCGTCATATAGATGCCCTTGAGAGATTTACAGAGGAATTAGTTCAGGAAACTCGCCGTTGGGACGATGTTAAAAAGCGAACCTTCTCAATGAGAAACAAGGAAACGGCGGCAGATTACCGCTATTTCCCTGACCCGAATATAATGCCTGTTGTAATCAGCGACGAATGGCTTGAGGAAATTAAGGCAGATATGCCGGCTACAACCTCTGAGCAGGCGGCTAAATATGTGTCTCTAGGAATTCCCGAAAAGGAAGCGGCACAAATTGTAACAGAGCCTGTTTTAAGTCAGTTGCTTGATAGCGTAATAGCTCTCGGTGCCGACGCTAAAACCGCATCAAGTTGGATAATTACCGACTGTGTAGGAATTTTGAGAAGAAACGGCAAGGTTGCAAAGGAGCTTGATATCGCACCCGAAACGCTATTCTATATTATAAGCAAGGTTAGTGATAACGAGCTTACAAGAAAAGCCGGTAGAAATGTTTTGGTGGCAGTTATCAGCGATGGTGTGGACCCTAAAATATACGCTAAGGAAAACAACCTCTTCTCTCAGAACGACAGCGCAGCGCTCGAAGAGGTTTGCAAGAAAATTGTTGAAGCAAATCCGCAGGCAGTTGAAGATTACAAAAACGGAAAGACAAAAGCCATTCAGGCACTTTTTGGTGGAGTAATGAGAGAGCTTCGCGGAACAGGCGACCCCGCAGTTATCAACAAAATATTACTCGAAATGTTATCTAAATAAAAATAAAAAGGCTATCTCGAAAAGAGATAGCCTTTTTTCATTGATGTTTTTGTGTAGGGTTGATTTACGAATCAACCGCGTTTTTCGGGCAATTCGTGAATTGCCCCTACAACAAAAAAAGACGGCTAATGCCGTCTTTTTTAGTCTTGTCTTAGCTGTAGGCGGTAAAGGGTTGCGTATTCGCCGTTTTGCTCCATCAGCTCGTCGTGAGTGCCTTCCTCTATTATCGTGCCGCCGCTTATAACGGCGATTCGGTCGGCATTTCTAACGGTTGAAAGTCGGTGGGCAACAACTAGGGTTGTTCTGCCTTGGCATAGCTCATCAAGAGCCGTTTGAATTAAAATTTCGGTGGTGTTATCAAGGGCGCTTGTTGCCTCGTCAAGAATTAAAATTGCGGGGTTTTTAAGGAAAACTCTAGCTATTGATAATCGCTGCTTTTGTCCGCCTGAGAGCTTAACGCCGCGTTCACCTATCGGTGTATCATAGCCTTTTTCAAGGGTGTTTACATATTCGTCAATATTGGCTCGCTTTGCGGCTAACACCATTTCTTCATAGGTGGCGTCAGGCTTGCCGTATAAAATGTTTTCACCGATTGTTCCTTCAAAAAGGAAAACATCTTGCTGAACAATACCGATGTTCTGACGAAGCGATTCAAGGGTAATATCCTTGATATCAACTCCGTCAATGGCGATTTTGCCCGATTCGTACTCATAAAAACGCGGAAGCAGATGGCAGATAGTTGTTTTGCCGCCGCCTGACGGACCTACAAGGGCAATCTTTTGTCCCTTTTTAATGCTGAGCGAGAAGTTTTGTATAATTTCTTTTGAGTCGTTATAAGAAAACTCAACATTTGAAAGCTCTATATTGCCGCTAACTTTTTCTATGGGTTTAGCACCCTCGCGGTCGGTTTCGGGGGCTTCGTCTAAAATTTCAAGGAAACGCTCAAAGCCCGTAACACCGTTTTGGTACTGCTCAACAAATCCGATAAGGGTCATAATAGGATGAATAAACAGATTTATTGATACAATAAAGGTTGAATAATCGCCGAAGTTTATTCTGCCGGCATACAGGAAAAGTCCACCCGCAATTAAAACCACAACATTGAAAATATCGGTTACAAAGGCGGTAGAGGAATGAAATCTCGCCATAACCTTATAGGCTTTTCTTCGAGCCTCAACAAAAAGCGAGTTGCCCCTTTCAAACTTTTCGGTTTCGGTATTAGTATTGGTAAAAGCCTTTGTAACTCTAATTCCTGAAATACTGCTTTCAAGCGCTGCATTTATAACCGCGATACTCTTTCGGCTTTCCATAAAAGCCTCTCTCATTCGGCGTCGCAAAATTATCGAAACAGTAATAAGTATTGGCACACAGACAAAAACTATCAAGGTTAAAATTTTATCTATGGAAAAAAGATAAAAGAACGAGAAAAAAATCATTACCGAACAAATGAAAACATTTTCGGGACCGTGGTGGGCAAGCTCGGAAATGTCCATAAGGTCGTTAGTCATTCGGGACATTATTTTTCCCGTCTCATTATTATCATAATAGGTAAAAGGCAGACTTTGAAGCTTTTTAAACATATCGCTTCGCATCTCGGCTTGCATTTTTACGCCGATAATATGGCCGTAATACTGAACGAAAAACTGCAGTAGCATACGGATTACATATATAAACAAAAGAGAAATACCCGAAATTACAATAAATCGGTAATTTTTGTTAGGAATAAAATCGTTTAACATAACCCTTGTTATAACGGGATAAAACATTCCTACAAGCGATATTAAAAATGACGCCAACATATCAAGTATAAACATCTTTTTATGCGGCTTATAATAGCTTATAAATCTTTTAAGCAAGTCTGTCACCTCTTCTAGATATTATATTATAGTTAGTTAATTCAAGTCAAGAAAAAGACTAATTTTTCCAAAAAGAAAATTAAATTTTGGAAAAAAGATTTTTTTCGATAAAATCTCTTGCGAAATTAACAGTTTCGTGATAAAGTAAATGTACAACAAAAAACTGTAGAGAGGAAAAGTTATGAGCATCGTTGAAGTAAGACCTGAAAAAAGGAAAAAAAATATCATAATAAGTCTTGCGATAGCAGTAGCGGTTATAGTAGCAGTAGGAATAACTGTTGCCGCTTTTCTCGGTGCGTTCAAAAGTGATAAGCCCTCTCTGTCTTTGATAGGTAAAAGCCGAGTTGAGCTTGAAGTTCTCACTGAATATGAGGATGCGGGAATAAAGGCAACTATAGGCAAAGAAGATATCACAGATAAGGTTTCTTGCAAAAATGATGTTGACACTAAAAAAGTCGGCGAATACGAGGTTATTTATTCCTATGAGCATAAAGGTGAGGTTTATAGTCAAAAGAGAACGGTAAAGGTTGTTGATAAAACCGCCCCGAAGCTAACCCTTAACGGAAAATCAGAAATTACAGTTTCGCTCTTAAAGTTTTATAAGGAGCCGGGCTTTAAGGCAACCGACACTTATGACGGTGACCTTACCAAAAGTGTTAAAACAACTCAGACAAAGATAAACAAAGAGACATACGAAATAACCTATACCGTAGCCGATAAAAGCGGAAACGAAACGGTAAAAACGAGAACTCTTATAGTTCGGGATAAGGTAAAGCCTGTCATTTCCTTAAACGGACAGGAATATGTTTACATTGAGCTTGGCGGCAAATATACCGATAAGGGAGCTAGAGCCTCCGACGATGTAGACGGAGATATTACTCAGAAAATTTCAAAGTCAGGCAGTGTTGACACAAATGCCGAGGGTACATATTATATAAAATATTCGGCAACCGATAAAAACGGAAACAAGGCAACAGCAACTCGAAAGGTAATTGTATTTAATTATAATCCGTCTAATAAAAACCGCGTTTTCTTAACATTTGATGACGGTCCGTCCTCGAATGTTACCCCAAAGGTGCTCGATGTTTTAAAGGAAAATGATATTAAGGCAACCTTTTTTATCTGCAACTATGCCGATGATAAAAAGCCGCTTATTCAAAGAATGATAAACGAGGGACACACAATAGGTATTCACGGCTACTCCCACGATTATGCGAAAATTTATAAGTCGGACGATGCCTTTATGAAGAATATTTACCGACTTCGCGATAAGCTCAAAGCCGATTTTGGATATGAGGCAACCCTTATCCGTTTCCCCGGCGGCAGCTCTAACAGCATAAGTAAAAATTATAACAACGGAATTATGGGAAGACTTGTAAAGCGGGTTGAAGCGGAAGGCTTTATTTATCACGATTGGAATGTTTCAAGTAATGATGCTACGGGTACAACCGTTAAGACCAAAATCATAATAAACGCTACGATTAACACCCTTGTTAAAAAGCGTAATAATGTAGTGCTTATGCACGATAGCTCTTCAAAGACTACCACTGCTGCGGCACTCCCCGAAATAATAGTTAGGGCAAAGCAAAAGGGATATATTTTCTTGCCCCTTACCCCCGATGTTCCGCCCTGCCATCACTCAGTTACAAACAAATAAAAACTTTAAGCCAAAGCCTACTTGAAAAAAGTAGGCTTTTATGTTAAACTTTTTTTGTGTAAAAAGGAAGTCGGGTGAAAATCCCGCACGAGCCCGTCGCCGTGAGGCACAAAAGGGGGCTTTTTCTCTACCTGATGCCGCAAATCAGGGACAAGCCATTGATTTTTTCGAGAAGGCGAGAAAAAGCGGTGCCGCAGTCGGAATATTTTTTACAATATAAAGTCTAAATAAAAAGTTGCGAGCGCCAACGAAATAGGACTTAAAAAATTTAAAGGAGAAAAACTTATGAAAATGACAAGCTTTAAAAAGATTTTGTCATTACTCCTAGCAGTTTTGTTTATTGCGGCTATGGCAACACTCGTTTGTGGATGTGATGATAAGAAAAACGGTTCCGAAATATCTTCGGGACAAGTGGTGCAAACCGAACTCGGAAATGGTGCCACAACAATTTTTGTAGAGGTAACAGACCTCGATGCAAATGTTGCTAAATTTACCGTTAAGACCGACAAAACCACCGTAGGCGCGGCACTTGTTGAAGTCGGAATACTAGGGGAAGCCGATAACGGACTTTACAACACTGTAAACGGCAAAACCATAAAGTATGAAGAAACGGGTAAATATTGGGCGTTTTATGTAGACGGCGCTTATGCAATGGAGGGCGCTGACACAACCAAAATCGAAGCGGGAAAGACCTACGCGTTTAAGGCAGAGGGATGAAGATAAAGGTTAAGGAAATAGCGCTCTTTGGAATGCTTGGCGCTTTAATGTATGCTTCAAAGCTGTTAATGGAATTTCTTCCTAACATTCATCTGCTCGGTACATTTATGGTGGCATTTACCGTTTTGTTTAGAAGAAAAGCGCTTTGGATAATATACATATATGTTTTCATTTTAGGTATAATTTCGGGGTTTGCTACCTTTTGGGTAATGCATCTTTATGTATGGACTGTGCTTTGGGCGGTAGTTATGCTTTTGCCTAAGAATATGTCACCCAAAATAGCACCGATAGTGTATATGATAGTAGCGTCTCTTCACGGATTTTTGTACGGAGTTTTATGCTCACCCGTTCAGGCTCTTTTTTTCGGGCTTGATTTTAAAGGAACGCTTCTTTGGATTATAAACGGAATACCCTTTGATTTAATACACGGAGTAAGCAACTTTATTTGTGGAATACTTATCTATCCAATAATTAAAGCGCTGCGAAGAATAGTATAAAAAATGGGGGCTGTCTCACTAAGGTTAAAATGCACAAATTAACGGCATAGATATCACCGTTGGCTCCCTCTGACGAGGGAGCTGTCGAGTGAAACGAGACAGAGGGAGAGAAAAAACTGCATTTCTGCAGAATTTTCATATTTTCTCTCCCTCCGTCACGGCTATGCCGTGCCACCTCCCTCGTCAGAGGGAGGCACAGGTTGTGCAAATTGCCTTTAGTGAGACAACCCCTTTTGTAATGTTTAGTTACTTGCAAAGCAAATAAGTTGCTTTTTGGGTTTGTAGGGTTGATTCACGAATCAACCGCAAAATTTCGGGCAATTCGTGAATTGCCCCTACGAAAACCAAAGCGAACTATATATAGACAGATTTCTATATGTTTAGTTGGTTATAAAATCTAAAATATCATCAAGCACTTCTTCTCGGCAGGTATCGTTTAAAATTTCATGTCGGGCATTTTTGTATAAGAACATATTTGTATCCTTTTGCCCAAAGGCGCGAAGCTTTTTATAAACCTCGCTTACTCCCCGTCCAAAGTTTCCTACGGGGTCTAATTTACCCGAAATTAAAAGTATCGGCAAATAAGGGTTCTCCTTTGCCATACCCTCATACCATTTATCAGCGTTACAGTTTTTGATAAGTCGCATAAGGTCTGCCATTGCAGATACGGTAAAATTAAAATTACAAAATTTATCCTGCTCGTATTTTTCTATAATACTTCTGTCGGTAGTGAGCCAATCGTATTCCGATAGTTTTTCAAAGCGGTTGTTATATGAGCCGAAAGCGATTTTTTGCAAAAGCTCTGAACGGTGGGTTTCCCCTTTGATTTTTGCAATAATTTTGCAAAGGCAAAGCCCGATAGCAGCAAAAGGATTTTTGCCCGCTGTACCGCAGATTATAAGGGCATCAACCAAATGACTGAATTTTTCTGCCGTAAGTCTTGCAATAAATGAGCCCATACTGTGTCCCATTAAAATATAACGCGGAGCGGGATATTTATGCTTTACGGCTCTGTAAAATTCGATAACATCGTATACTAAAAATTCGTCACCGCCGCGCTCAGCAATAAATCCGAGCTCGGCATCGTTTTCGGCGGTATTGCCGTGACCTAAATTATCAAAGCCGAAGCAGATATATCCGCTTTCTGCAATTTTTCGCATAAACTCGTCATATCTGCCGATGTGTTCTGTCATACCGTGAACGATTTGAAAGTGACCCAGGGGTTTGCCCTCAGGGATATAAACCTTTCCTTTAAGGGTGTGTAGATTGTCGGTGCTTTTAACCGAAAAAGGTGTTACTGTAATTCCCATAACTACTCCTGACTGTTAAAAATCTGTGCGGCTTTAACTGCCTTTTGCCAACCCGAAAGAAGCTTATCTCTTTTTGAAGCATCTATCTGTGAGAAATATCTTTCGCCGCCCGATAAAAGCTCTTTTATTGCCGACCTATCCTTAAAGAAGCCAACGGTTAGTCCTGCTAAAAAGGCGGCTCCGAGAGCGGTAGCCTCAGGGGATGCAGGGCAGGCTACCTCAATATCGGCAATATCTGCCTGAAACTGCATTAAAAATCTGTTTTTAGATGCGCCGCCGTCTGCCTTTAAGGATTTTAAATCTATTCCTGTATCAGCCTTCATAGCGGATAAAAGGTCAGCACTTTGGTATGCGATTGCCTCAAGGGCGGATCTTATAATTTCTTTTTTGCCGCTACCTCTTGTTAGTCCGCAGATAGTGCCTCTTGCCCTCATATCCCAATAGGGTGCGCCAAGACCTGCAAAGGCAGGAACTATGTAAACCCCCTTGTTGTCCTCAATCGAGGTTGCAAATTTTTCGCTTTCAGGGGCGGATTTTATAAGACCTAGCTCATCACGAAGCCACTGAATTACAGCTCCCCCTACAAACACGCTGCCCTCAAGGGCGTACTGCGGCTTTTCTCCACTAAGGGTGCAGGCAAGTGTTGATAAAAGACCGTTTTTGCTATCAAAAGCCTCTTCACCTGTATTCATAAGCAAAAAGCAGCCTGTACCGTAGGTGTTTTTAATTTCACCGCTTTTAAAACAGCCCTGACCGAAAAGGGCGGACTGTTGGTCGCCCGCAATACTGCAAACGGGGATCTCTTCGCCTAAAACAGATACATTTCCAAAATTGTTTCCGCTTGGAAAAACTTCGGGCAGCATACTCTCGGGTATACCGAATAATTCTAAAAGCTTTTTATCCCAACAAAGCTTATGTATATCAAAAAGCATAGTGCGAGCGGCGTTTGTATAGTCGGTAGCGTGAATTTTGCCACCCGATAGCTTCCATAAAAGCCAAGTGTCAATAGTGCCGAATAAAAGCTCGCCTTTAAGTGCCTTTTCTTTTGCGCCCTCAACATTATTTAAAATCCAATGTATTTTGGTGGCGCTAAAATATGCATCAATTTTAAGTCCTGTGGTTTTTGATATGTATTCGTCGTACCCTGCCTTTTTGAGCGCCTCGCAAAATTCTGTTGTTCTGCGGCACTGCCACACTATCGCATTATAAACAGGCTCGCCCGTAATTTTATTCCAAACAACAGTAGTTTCCCTTTGGTTTGTAATACCGATAGCGGCTATTTCTTTAGGGTCGATTTCCGCTTTAATAACAGCTTCGGTTAATGCGGTATACTGCCTTGTATAAATCTCTAACGGGTCGTGCTCAACAAAAGAGGGCTGTGGATATATTTGGGTAAATTCATACTGTGTGGTGCTTATGGGAGTGGCTGATTTATCAAAAATTATGGCTCTGGCACTAGTGGTGCCCTCGTCTAAAGTCAGAATATATTTTTTCAAAATAAAAAGCACTCCTTTACTTTTAAAAATTTACAGTCGCCACCCGAATTTTCGGGAGCGACCGCAATTTAGTCAGATATAACAACCCTCGGAACTCTCGCCGAAATGCCGCAAACTATTTCATAATTTATGGTACCGCAAAGCTCTGCTAAAACCTCTACGGGTAAATCCTTGCCGAAAAGCACCGCCTCGCTACCCTGACGGCAGTTTTCAATATCGGTTACATCTACGCACATCTGGTCCATACAAACTCTGCCTACAATATTAGCTCTTTTGCCGTTTATAAGAACATAACCTTTATTTGATAGCAGACGGGGATATCCGTCTGCATAGCCAACAGCCAATGTTGCGATTTTGCGCGGTTTTTCGGCTTTGTATGTTCTGCCGTAGCTGACAGTATCACCCTTTGCTATTTCCTTAACCTGTGTAACAACAGTTTTAAAGGACATTACAGGCAAAAGCTTTTCGCTGATAGTTAAAGCTGTATTGGGGGTAAGTCCGTAAAGGGAAATACCAACCCTTACCATATTGTGATGCTTATCGCTGTCAAACAATGTTGCGGCAGAATTTGCACAGTGAATGCATAAATTATTAAAGCCTTCTTTTTCAAAAACCTCTACCGCCTTCATAAAGCGGTTGTGCTGCATATCGGTAAAGCCGTCGTCAGAGGCTTTATCTCTGTCGGCGTCTGCAAAATGGGTAAAAATCCCCAAAACTTCAAAATGTTCGCTTTTTGCAGCTAAAACAGCTTCGTTTACACCGCAAAGATTATCGTTTCGGCAGTCAAAGCCTATTCTGCCCATACCTGTATCAAGCTTTATATGTACCTTTATTTTAATGCCTTTTTCTTTAGCGGCGTTGTTCAAAGCGGAGGCATATTCTGATGAAAAAACAGTCTGAATAATATCGTTTTCATATAAAAGGTCAATAGCGTCAACGGGGGTGTAGCCCAAAATCAAAATCGGGAGTTTAACATTTTCTCGTCTAAGCTCAATCGCTTCGTTAAGGTTTGAAACGGCAAAGCAGGAAACGCCGCTCTCTTCCTTTGCCAATACAGAACAAACAGCGTCGGAAGTGTGTCCGTAAGCGTTTGCCTTTACTACTGCCATTATGTCGCAATTAGGACAGAGAGCGCGGAAAACCTCAATATTATGCTTTAGAGCAGAAAGAGAAATTTCTGCCCAGGTTTTTCTGATAAAATTCACCTTTATCACCCGATTTTTCTTTTTATCAATTTATTAAGAGCCTTTAAAAACGGCAGTGATACAAAACTTAATGCCACCCAAAAAAACGAATAAAGGGCGCACACCTGACCGCCTAAATTAAGGGGCATTTTACTGTAATCCCAAACATTTTTATGGAGGAAGACATTAAAAATTATGCCGTATATAAATTCTATCGCCGTTATAAGCGCACCGCCTATTATCGCCTTAAAAAACAACTTTAAATTTTTAAAGCGCTCGGAGATAGCCGAAAGTCCCATAAACGAGACCCCGCCTGCAGTAAGCATAGACCAATGGGTATGACCTCGCCAGATAATCTCGATAAGTCCGTACCCTATAGCCCCGATAGAAAAAATCATAAAATTTCGCTTTGCCCACATTAGAAAAATCACCCGAGAATAGTATTCTCAAATGATTAGCGGCTATGCAGATTAAACATTAAATCTAAAGAGAACGATATCGCCGTCGTTCATAACATATTCCTTGCCCTCGCTTCGAACAAGACCTTTTTCTTTTGCCGTTACCATATTAGAGCCGCAGGCTACAAAGTCGTCAAAGGAGATGACTTCGGCTCTGATAAAGCCGCGCTCAAAGTCGGTATGGATTTTACCTGCCGCCCCTGGTGCCTTTGTGCCCTTTTTAATAGTCCAAGCGCGAACTTCGGGCTTTCCTGCGGTAAGGTATGAAATAAGACCTAAAAGGCTGTAGCATTTTTGTATCATACGGTCAAGACCTGAGCGCTCGATTGAAAGCTCTTCTAAGAAAAGCTGTTTTTCGTCGTCGTCAAGACCTGAAATTTCAGCTTCAAGTGCTGCGCATATAGGGAGAATTTCGGCATTTTCTCTTGCCGCTATTTCCTTTACGGTTTTATAATGCTCGTTATCCTCAATGCCACTCATAAAATCGTCCTCGCTCATATTGCAAGCGTAGATTACGGGCTTATAAGATAAAAGAGCTGTAGTTTCTAAAATTTCTATCTGCGCATCGTCGTCAATAGCTACAGAACGAGCAGGAAGCCCCTGCTCTAAATGAGCATAAAGTCTCTTTAAGAAATCGACTTCGGCAGCCAAGGTTTTATCTCCCTTCATAGCCTTTTGCGCTCTGTCAAGACGGCGCTGAACAATTTCCATATCTGATAAAATAAGCTCGATATTAATAGTTTCGATATCTCTTGCGGGGTCAACCGAGCCCTCAACGTGAATAATATCGTCACTCTCAAAGCATCTTACAACATGAACTACCGCATCAACCTCGCGGATATTTGAGAGGAATTTATTTCCAAGTCCCTCGCCCTTAGATGCGCCCTTTACAAGACCTGCAATATCAACAAATTCAATAACTGCAGGGGTAAATTTATCGGGCTCGTAAACCTTTGCCAATGCTTCAAGACGCTCGTCAGGAACGCTTACCATACCAACATTTGGCTCAATGGTACAAAAGGGGTAGTTTGCAGACTGCGCGCCCGCATTTGTAATAGCATTAAAAAGAGTAGACTTACCTACATTCGGAAGACCGACCATACCGAGTTTCATAAGATTTAATCATTCCTTTAAATTATGTATATTTTATTATATAATTATATACCCATTTCAAGTTATTATCAAGTATATTTATTAAAGGCAAGTCTTGTATTATAAAGTTTTTTGTGTTAAAATGAAATGTAATCAACTTAAAAAGGAGAATATTTGTGTCTTTTCCCCTTGAAAACATACGAAATTTTTGCATTGTGGCGCATATCGATCACGGAAAATCCACTTTGGCTGACCGCTTGCTTGAAGCTACGCAGTCGGTAGCAGAGCGCGATATGGAGGAGCAAATCCTTGACAGTATGGATTTAGAGCGTGAGCGCGGAATAACAATTAAAGCCCACGCCGTAACCCTTTACTATAATGCAAAAGACGGAAAACAGTACGAGTTAAATTTAATAGATACTCCCGGACATGTTGACTTTAACTATGAGGTATCAAGGTCCCTTGCCGCTTGTGAGGGCGCCCTTTTGGTTGTTGACGCATCTCAGGGAATTGAAGCGCAGACATTGGCAAACACCTACTTAGCAGTTGACCACGGTCTTGAAATTCTGCCCGTTATCAATAAAATAGATTTACCCTCGGCAGAGCCCGAAAGGATAAAACAGGAAATCGAGGATGTAATCGGTATTCCTGCCGACGAAGCGCCCCTTATTTCTGCTAAAACAGGTCTTAATATTGAGGAAGTTTTAGAGCTTATCGTAAAGGGTGTGCCCGCCCCAAAGGCTGATAGAGAAGCTCCCTTAAAAGCTTTAATTTTCGACTCTTATTATGACGCTTATAAGGGTGTAATCGTTTATTTCAGGGTGGTTTCAGGCAAAATCAAGGTTGGAGACACCATCAAAATGATGGCAACGGGAGCCGAATTCAATGTTGTTGAATTGGGCCGTAAAAGAGCGATTGCCTTTGAAACCTGTGACTGTTTAGAGGCGGGCGAGGTAGGATATCTTGCCGCATCAATAAAAACTGTTTCGGAGGCTAGAGTCGGTGATACAATTACCTCTGTTGAGCGACCTGCAGACGAGGCGCTTGAGGGCTATCGCAAGGTAAACCCTGTAGTTTTCTGCGGTATCTACCCTGCCGACGGCGCAAAATATCCTGACCTTAGAGAAGCTCTCGAAAAGCTACAGCTAAACGACGCTTCCCTTATGTTCGAGCCCGAGACCTCGAATGCTTTGGGCTTCGGTTTCAGGTGCGGATTTTTAGGACTTTTGCACATGGAGATTATCGAGGAGCGACTTGAGCGCGAATACAATCTCGATATCATAACAACGGCACCGAGCGTTGAGTATAAGTTTGAGCTTACCGACGGCACAACCGTATCGGTAGACAACCCCACAAATTATCCCGACCCTGCGACTATTTCATCGGCGTTAGAGCCTGTTGCAGATGTAAATATATATAGTCCGAGCGATTATGTAGGTACAATTATGCAGCTTTGCGAGGAGCGTCGCGGTGTTTATATTGATATGAAGTATATGGGCGACAGGGTTGATATCCACTATATTCTTCCTATGGGAGAGATTGTTTATGACTTCTTTGATGCCCTGAAATCCCGTACAAAAGGATATGCAAGCTATGACTATGAGCCTAAGGGCTACGAAAAATCAAAGCTTGTAAAGCTTGATGTTATGCTTGCAGGCGACTCGGTAGACGCTCTTTCCTTTATTGTACATTCGGACAATGCGTACACAAGGGCTCGCAGAATTGCCGAAAAGCTTAAGGAATTTATCCCCCGTCAGCTGTTCGAAATAGCGGTTCAGGTAGCGGTAGGCGGTAAAATTATTGCCAGAGAAACCGTTAAGGCTATGCGAAAGGATGTACTTGCAAAGTGCTACGGCGGTGATATCACCCGTAAAAAGAAGCTTCTTGAAAAGCAAAAAGAAGGTAAAAAGAAAATGCGCCGTTTAGGCTCGGTTGAGGTTCCGAAGGACGCATTTATGGCAGTACTAAAGCTTGATGAATAGGAGATTTTAAAAATGGCTAACAGAACCAAACGCCAAAAGGCGATTTTAAAACGAAATCTGTTTGTTGGTGGCTTGATTGCCTTTTTAGTAGCGGTTATTGTAGGGATTGCAGTTTTGATGCCCTCTATTATCGGCGCTATTAAGGGTAACAATTCGAGTGATCAGACAAGCGGCAGCAATACCCCGTCAAGCTCGGATGCTTCTTCTGCTTCAAGCGATACTTCTTCAAAGGCGGACACCTCTTCGGCGCCCTCTTCAAGCACCGTTAGCAAGCCTGAAAATGTTCCGAGTGGCGAGCTTGACCCCAATTTTTCCTGTCTGCTTTTAGTAAACGGAGAAAATCCTCTGCCCGACAGTTACGATAGTGAAGTCAGAGCATCTCTTGTAACTATAGATAAGAAGTACCGAAACAACGACTATGTAACCCAAATACACAAGGATGTTTACCCCTATATCACCGCAATGGTGGCAGCAGCTCAAAAAGAGGGTGTTGACCTTAGGGTGTGGTCGCCATTCCGTTCTTATGCTATACAAAACGACCTTTTCCAAAAGCAAGTAGAACGAATGAAAAATCGGGGCTACAAGGGAAAAGAGGCAGAAGATAAGGCTGCGACTGTAGTTGCACGCCCCGGAACGAGTGAGCATAACACAGGTCTTTGCGCCGACTTTAATATGGCAAGCGATTCCTTTGCAAACACAAAAATGTACACTTGGATGACCAAAAACGCCGAAAATTACGGCTTTATTATGCGATACGACGCCAAAAAGCAGAGCATCACAGGAGTTATCCATGAATCTTGGCACTGGCGTTTTGTAGGAATTAACGCCGCAAAGGAAATGAACGACCTTGATATGTGCCTTGAAGAGTATGTAGAATATTTAAAAACAAAATAATTCGCTAAAATAACAGCACCGCAGAATTTTCTGCGGTGCTGTTTTTATAAATCAGGCTTTTGTAGGGGAGGGGCTTGCTCCTCCCGTTTTTATTTATAGGGCGTTGGGTTATCTGTAATTCCAACAAGAAAATCTATACTTGTATTATAAAACTTTGCAAGTTTTATCAAAACATCAACGGGAACATTTAAATTGCCGATTTCATAATCCGAATATGTTGTTTGATGAATTTTAAGAAAATCTGCCATTTGAGCTTGGGTTAAATCTTTGTCTTCTCGCATATCTCTAAGTCTTTGGAACATCATAATCACCTCATAGGTTAAATTATGCCTTAAGGGAATATGCCTTATTGACTTTTAAGGGAAATTCCCTTAAAATAATCTCCAAAAGGAGATGAGAATATGCAAAGTTTCAGTTTTATAGGGCATAAAAATTGTATTTGTAGGGGCGATTCGTGAATCGCCCCTACAATGTAATTTTATATTGTAAAAACAAAAAAACGCGCCATAGATTTTTATCTATGGCGCATTTAGGCTTTTTATTGTACAGATTTAATTTCTGTTTTTCCGCCCATATAAGGCTGAAGTGCTTTCGGGATTTTTAGTGTGTAGGTTTCGCCGTCGAAAGAAAGGTTGTTTTCAAGAAGAGCAATAAGCATACGGGGCGGTGCTACAACGGTGTTGTTGAGGGTGTGTGCAAGGTACTTCTTGCCGTCCTCGCCGCGAACTCTAATGCCTAGTCTTCTTGCCTGAGCATCACCTAAATTAGAACAGGAACAAACCTCAAAATACTTTTGCTGTTTGGGTGACCAAGCCTCAATATCAAAGGATTTAACCTTAAGGTCTGCAAGGTCGCCTGTGCAGCACTCAAGTGTTCTGACAGGTACATCAAGGCTACGGAAAAGCTCAACAGAATAGCTCCACATTTTATTAAACCAATCCATACTCTCTTCAGGCTTACAGATAACTATCATTTCCTGCTTTTCAAACTGATGGATACGGTAAATACCGCGCTCTTCAATACCGTGAGCGCCCTTTTCTTTTCTAAAACAAGGTGAATAGCTTGTAAGGGTTAAGGGGAGCTTTGCTTCCTCTGTAATAGTGTCAATAAACTTGCCTATCATAGAATGCTCGGATGTACCGATAAGGTAAAGGTCTTCCCCCTCGATTTTGTACATCATAGCGTCCATCTCTTCAAAGCTCATAACGCCTGTTACAACATTACTTCTTATCATAAAGGGCGGAATACAATAGGTAAAGCCCTTATCAATCATAAAATCACGGGCATAGGATAAAACTGCAGAGTGAAGTCTCGCAATGTCACCCATAAGATAGTAAAAGCCTTCGCCTGCAACTCTGCCTGCAGCCTCTTTATCAATGCCTGCAAAGTGCTGCATAATGTCTGTA
Organism: Oscillospiraceae bacterium; assembly: GCA_029227055.1. Lineage (GTDB taxonomy): Bacteria > Bacillota > Clostridia > Oscillospirales > Acutalibacteraceae > UBA737. The sequence goes on from JAQXZE010000041.1 coordinate 21,369, forward strand.
TGATAGGGAATTTCAAAATTGGGAACAGTCTTTTCGCCGAACTGCTGAACCTCAACATTTTCGCTGTCGTCTTTACCTACGGGTACCGAATCGTCAACAATATTCGGTATTTTCATCTGTATATCAAGCACCTTTGCTGCAAGCTCGTCCTCACGGGCTTCGAGTGCTTTAAGCTCTTCTGCCTGCTCACTTACAAGGCGCTTCATCTCTTCAGCTTCCTCGCGTTTGCCCTGACCCATAAGAGCACCGATTTGTTTACTTATTTTGTTGCGGTTTGCACGAAGCTCGTTAGCGCGGCTGTTTGTCTTGCATTTTTCGTCATAAAGAGAAATAATCTCGTCTACAAGGGGTAATTTTGAATCCTTGAATTTTTTCTTTATGTTTTCTTTTACGAGCTCGGGATTATCGCAAATAAAGCGAATATCTAACATGCTAATTCCTCCGTTACGGAAATATTTTACTGTGAATAGTATATCACACGGACAATGTACTGTCAAACGAATTATGTATATAAAAAGGGTATAATATTCTTAGAAAGGAGCGAAAAAATGAAAAAGCCAAAATTTGATAATAAGGTTCCGCTTGAAATCGCGTCAGAGTCTGTACAAAGTCAGCCCGAAAACGCTTTTGAGCAGGTAAACAAATACGGAACCTACGAAATTCAGCCGACAGCAGAAGCAGACCAACGCTTTCCAGAAATTGCCCAAGGTCTCCCCAAAAAGAAACAGGACAGAGGGCACGGCAAATGGGGCAGAGAATAATTATGTCCTGGCGTTTTTGGTTTTCTGACTGTAATAGTTTACGGTTTTTCGCATAAAGTCCTCGGTTACCCCGAAATACTCGGCAAGGGTGTAAATTTCGGTGTAGCCGAGTTTTATTGCTTTTATGTAGATTTGATAAGGAATCATGGCTTTTATTGCCCAGATGTCCGCGCGGCGCTCGTGCTTTTCCCTTATATCAAAGGGTGAATGTATGTTGTAAAAGCTCATAGTTTCGCAGTGCCCTATCTCGTGGGCTAAGCAAACACGCTCTTCCGCTCCGCTTACATCAACATCAAGACCTATATAAAGCTTATCATTATACTTAATTGCCACCGAGCGATTGCGCCGTAAATCAAAATGGTCAATTTCAATCCCCGCCTTATCTGCAATATCATATAATTCATTTGTTTTCATTGCGTCTCTCCATTATAAATTTTGCATACTGTTTAACCTCGTTGAGCATTTCGTCGTCCACATTCTCGCTGCCGCCGAAAAGGGCTACTTTCAGACTGTTATTATCAAGAGGGGCAGTTTCTCCGCCGTAAAGATAGTCTACCGAAACGCCGAAATACTCGGCAATTTTCGCAAGAGTTGAGGCAGAAAGAGTTTTCTTTCGTCCGCTTTTATAGTCCGAAAGGGAGGCTCTCGGTATCCCACAGGCAGAGCAAAGAAAGGTGACATTTATCCCCTTTGTTCGACAAAGTTGTTGGATTCTGTTGTAAATTTCTGTCATAAAATTCTCTCCTTTTTTGTGCAGCCATACGAATTACGAAATTTCGTACAACTTGTCCTTGACAGTTACGAAAAACGGTAATAAAATAAACACGGAATACGAAAAGTCGTAATTTGTTATCTGTTAAAGACAATTATATTACACAATTTCGTAAAAGTCAATCAAAATTAGCAAGGAGAAAAAGCAATGTACTGTTGTAAGGACTGTGGACATGAATTTACATATTGTGATTACATAGAAGAGGACCACACAAAAGAAGGAATAGCCTACGAAAAGATACGGGTTTGCCCTAACTGCAAAAGCAGCAATTTTACCGAACAGGAGGCTCAGCACTGCCGCTGCTGCGGAAGAAAGCTGCCGCACGGCACACAGGAATACTGCAACAGTCTTTGCAGACGCCGAGGCGAGCTTATGTGGCAGGAGCAGGCAAAACGGCGAAACATTAAATATAAAAGTCCGATAGAGCTAATAATTCGTGAAATTGAGGAATACAACAAGGCGCATAACACAAACTATTCATACGGATTTTATGTTGGAAATATTTTAAAAAGGAGAAAAAAATGACAGTAGAAGAAACTAAAAATTACCTTAATACATATCGTGTAAATCAGGCGAAAATAAGACGCTTTAGCGAGGAAATTGCCCTCTATCCCGAATGTGCTACCGAGCTTCGCCAAAAACTGAATCGTGCAAAGCGTGAGCGAGAGACGATTGAAAAGGAAATAGAAAATGTTGAGGACCCGATTTTAAGGGAGCTTTTATCACAAAAATACGAGTGCGGCAAAACAATTGAGGAGATAGCTTATAATCTTAATTACAGCTATCGACACACAGCAAGACTTCACTTAAAGGCTTTAAGGGAGTTTAAAAGGATAGCCTGAGAAAAGAGAAAATTATCCGCTTTACAATTTTTAAAAACAGTTATATAATGCATTTGGAACATTTGTTTGGAGGTGAGCGCTATTAAAGACAGAAAAATACTGCACTGTGACCTGAATAATTTTTTCGCGTCGGTTTCTCTGCTTTTCAACCCCACCCTTTATGATATGCCTGTTGCTATCTGCGGAAGCACAGAGGAGCGTCACGGCATAGTGCTTGCCAAAAACGAGGCGGCTAAAGCCTACGGGGTAAAAACGGCTGAGGCGGTGTGGGAGGCAAAAGCGAAATGCCCGTCTCTTATAACACTCCCTCCCCTTTACGATAAATATCACGAGTATTCGAAACTTGCACAGAAGATATATGCGAGATATACAGACCTTATAGAGCCTTTCGGAATAGACGAATGTTGGCTTGATGTAACGGGAAGTACACTGCTTTTCGGAAGTGAAGAGGAAATAGCCGAGCGCATACGAAACGATATAAAACGGGAGCTTGGAATTACGGTTTCAATCGGTGTTAGCTTTAACAAGGTTTTTGCAAAACTAGGCTCTGATATGAAAAAGCCTGACGCCATAACCGTTATAACAAGAGAAAACTTCAAGGAAAAGGTTTGGCCGCTTCCTGTATCGGACCTGCTTTTTGTAGGAAAAAGCACCGCCGAAAAGCTTAAAAGTTCGGGAATTTTTAAAATTGGCGATGTTTCCCTTTGCAGCAAAGAGACCTTAGGGAAGCTCCTCGGCAAAAACGGGGAAACACTTTATCGCTACGCTATGGGTGAGGACAATTCTCCTGTACATCCCATTACAAAAGAGGACAAGCCGAAAAGCATTGGACGCTCTGTTACTCCGCCCAGCGACATAACCGATGAAGAGACGGTATGGAGGATATTTGTAGAGATAGCCGAGGATATTGCGGCAAATCTTTACAAGCACGGCCTTTATGCAGGCGGACTTCAGGTGCATACAAGAACCACCACCCTAGAGATAAAGGAATACAGCCGCGCTCTAAAAAGCCCCCTTAACATATCCTTTTTGATTGCAAAAAAGGGAATGGAACTTTTTAAAGAAAGCTACAATTGGTCATTACCGCTCCGCTCGGTAGGGCTTCGCGCTATTCACCTTAAAGGCGAGGGCTTTGCCGTTCAGCAGGATATTTTCGGCGAAACCGCTGACGATGGGCGCGAAGAAAAAATTGAGGACTCTATAAGAAATGTACGAAACAAATTCGGTACAGAGAGCCTAAAACGCGGCAGAACAATAAAATAAGCACAAAAAAACACCCTTTACACAGATATCTGTATAAAGGGTGTTTTATTTTATTTAGCGTAATCAACAACTCGGTTTTCTCTGATAAGATTAACCTTAATCTGTCCGGGATATTCGAGTTCGTTTTCGATACGGTTTGCAATATCGCGTGCAATAATAACCATATTATCGTCAGACACAGCCTCAGGTTTTACTACGATACGAATCTCGCGGCCTGCCTGAATTGCGAATGAATCCTGAACTCCGCTAAAGGAATTGGCGATTTCCTCAAGCTTTTCAAGACGCTTAATGTAATTTTCAATGTTCTCGCGACGAGCGCCCGGACGAGCTGCCGAGATAGCGTCTGCCGCCTGAACGATACAAGCAATAACGGTTTTAGCTTCAACATCACCGTGGTGAGCGTGGATAGCGTGGATAACTGCTTCGTTCTCCTTATAGCGCTTAGCAACCTCAACACCGAGCTGAATATGAGAGCCCTCTTGCTCGTGGTCAATAGCCTTACCGATATCGTGGAGAAGACCTGCCCTCTTAGCAAGGGTAACATCTGCGCCCATTTCAGCAGCCAAAAGACCTGCAAGGTGGCAAACCTCTAAAGAGTGATTTAATACATTCTGACCGTAGCTTGTACGATAATGGAGCTTACCAAGAAGCTTGATAAGCTCAGGATGAAGGTTATGAACGCCTGCCTCAATCATTGCGCGTTCACCCTCACGCTTGATGGTTGCCTCAACCTCGTTACGAGCCTTTTCAACCATCTCTTCAATTCTTGCGGGATGAATTCTGCCGTCAAGAATTAACTTTTCAAGGGTTACACGGGCGATTTCACGGCGTACAGGCTCAAAGCTTGATACGGTGATAGCCTCGGGAGTGTCGTCAATAATAAGGTCAACACCTGTGGCATTTTCGATAGCACGAATGTTACGACCCTCTCTACCGATGATTCTGCCCTTCATTTCGTCGTTAGGCAACTGAACAACAGAAACGGTGATTTCTGAAGAATGGTCAGCAGCACAACGCTGAATTGCGTGGGCAAGAATTTCTCTTGCCATTGTGTCGGACTCTTCTCTAGTGCGCTGTTCACAGTCTTTAATACGAACTGCTTTTTCGTGAGCAAGCTCACCCTCAAGCATTTCAAGAAGCAAGGATTTTGCCTGCTCTTTTGAGAAGCCTGAAATACGCTCTAAAATCTCTAACTGACTGCGCTTTAACTGTTCGCACTCTTCGAGCTTTTCGTCAATCTGTTTTGCGCGAACCTCAAGCTTTTCTTCCTTGCCTTCTAAAACATCCATTTTTCTGTCAAGGGTTTCTTCCTTTTGCTGTAAACGGTGTTCCTGACGCTGAATTTCACTTCTGCGTTCGCGAAGGTCTTTTTCGGTTTCCTGTCTTAGATGATAAATTTCATCTTTTGCTTCTAAAAGCGATTCTTTTTTCTTTGTTTCGGCATTCTTGATAGCCTCGCTTAAAATGCGGCGAGCCTCTTCCTTAGCAGAGCCTATGGTCTTTTTAGAGGACTTGTTACGGTAAACCATACCGATTACAAAACCTACTATACCTAAAACAACAGCCAAGGCGCCGAAGATTACATACATTGTGGTTGTGGGCATAAAGTAAATGCACCTCCTATATAGCTAAACACGGAATTGAAAGGGTGAGCTAAAAAAGCTCTGTCGGGGTCCGTGATTTGCCCCGAGATATAATTATGCAATAAGGTAAGACAGGCTTTACGATTCGCCATCATCGTAAATTCATAGCACTGTCTCCATATTTACAATAACATCCATAAATTAAAAAGGATATTAATATAGCATTAATCTATCTATATTATTTTAACACTTATAATACCCTCTGTCAAGAATTACCTAACGGTAATTTGCTTTATATTACTCGGCTTTTTGGGGAAGATATGCCTCAAGTCTGTAAATCGGCTGACCGAGGTCCAAAAACTTCTGCTCATATTCTGTAACGATATTGCCCTCAAAACCGCTGTTATGAAGGTCTAAAGTAAGATTTTTAATAGCAAAGCCCGACGCCGAAAACTGCTCTAGCGAAAACTCGAAAAAGTGCATATTATCGGTCTTTTGATGGATTTCTCCGCCCTGTGCTAAAAGCCTTTTATATCGGTTTAAAAAGCTGTTGTGGGTAAGACGGTGGGCAGCATAGGTTTTCTTAGGATAAGGGCAAGAAAAATTAAGAAAAATTCTCTCAACACTATCCGCTTTTATGTAGCGCTCAAGATATTCTGCCGAGCCCTGTATAAACTTTAAATTTTTAACGCCGCTTGAAAGGGCTGCCTCTGCTGCAGCTACGATTACATTAGCATCCTTTTCGAGTGCAATAAGGTTAATTTCAGGGTGGCTTTTTGCGTATTCTACCGCAAATCTGCCCTTTCCGCATCCAATTTCAAGATAAAGAGGTGCGGGTTTTTCAAACCAAGCATCAAGGTCCATATAATCGGTGTTTTCTTCCCAATTGTTAAAATTTCTGTCCTCGCAATTTATAACAAAAATAAGGTCTGAAACGGCCGAAAGGCGCTCACCCAAATGCTTTTTCTTGCGCATTCTCATAATCAGTCTGCCTCCAAAATGGTTACTCGGTAAACAATGTTTATCTGTCCCGGATAGCTTTTTAATACTATGCCGTTGTGGGCAATAAGAAGCTTGCTTCCTACCTTTATATCGGTAACAGTTGCTGTTTTACTGCCTTTAAAAATCTCGGTATCGTCGGTTACGGTGGTGTAAAGTGGACCGCCGTTATCCGTGTTTATAAGAAAGCGGTTTCCCTCTATCTCCTCTACTGCTCCGAACATTTCTACCGAGTCTTTGGGTAAATCGGAACTTTCTGTTTGATTGTCTGTTTTTTGCGCCTTGGCTTCACTAAACAGATTGTTTGAAACAAAAGCTACAGACAGCACCAAACAAAGCGCTAAAATTAAAATAAGGCAATTTTTTGTTTTCATTTTAAAAAAATCCTCTAAAAAACAATTTATTCGGTTATTTTATCATAAAACGGGGTATTTTGCAAGAGCCACACTTCGAACCTTGAAAAAAGTTTTACATAAAATGTAACAAAAGTATTTTGCTGTGATTAAACCGAGTGTATTACGGTAAAAATATAAATGTAGCCAAAGCATTAGGCATTAATGCAAACCATAATGTGAAATTTTTCGGAGAGTGAAAGGCAAATGAACATAAAACGAGGAGAAATTTATTACGCCGATTTAAGTCCCGTTGTCGGTTCCGAGCAAGGCGGAATACGACCTGTACTTATAGTGCAAAACGATATCGGAAACCGCTACAGTCCTACTGTTATAGCGGCGGCGATAACTAGTCAGCGGGATAAAACAAATCTTCCCACCCACATAAGAGTAGACGCCGATAACTGCGGTCTTGCAAAGGACTCAATAGTTCTGCTCGAACAGGTAAGAACTATTGATAAAAGGCGCCTTAAGGAGCGTATGGGAAGTCTTGATATAAATTCTATGGATATGGTAGACAGGGCGCTGAGCGTCAGCTTCGGCCTTGCTTTAGAAAATTAAAAGGGATAGCTAAAAGCTATCCCTTTTTTCTTGCTTATATTTTGTAAAGTCCTGACTGCATAACTACAAATTCGCTATCCTTTACCTTTGTATAGGAATATACCGGTTCGGAGAAGGTTTTGTAATCAAAAACCTCGAAGTTATTCAGGTTTACTCGCAAAAGCTTGTTTATATCGGGGTTTGAAATTATAGCGTTATTTTCGATTACAAAAATATCCCTTGGGTTTTTAAAGGGAGAGACCTTTCCGCCTATTCGAAGCTCAGGCTTCATCGTAACCATATTATATCTAAGAAGAACATCGTTCTCTGCAAACGACGCCCAAATAGCCCCTTTAAAAAAGGCAATATCACTTGGCGGATTTCCTCTGTAGAGCATAACTCCATCCCAAATGCGCTCTCCGTCTGACCCGAAGAGAGCCGCTTTTCCGTTATCGTAAAGGGCAAAAACCTTACCGTTTGAGAAAACGATAGAACGGGCGGTTATGTGATTTTCAAAACCCTCGGTTATGTTGCGGTAATTGCTGCCGAATTTTGATAACAAATATATGTTCTTTGCAACATCGGTCATACGGTTGTTTTCAAAAGAGAGCATTTTATATGATACTAAAATGTGTTTTTCTCCCTTTTCCTTGCAGTATGAAAAAACAATACCGTTTGGTTGAGGTAAAACATCATAGACCTCGCCGGCAAAAATTCTTTCCATTATTCACCCTCCCAACTTCATATAGATAAATTTCTATATAGATAAAGCGCCTTTGTCAAGCATACTCTGAAGTGCCAATAAAACACCCGTTTTTCCGCTATGGAAATTGATAGCACCCTGCATCCAAACGGCATAGGGCTCTCTGAGAGGAGCGTCTGCCGAAAGCTCAATAGATGCGCCTAAGGTAAATGCACCTGCCGCCATAATTACGGGGTCGTCGTATCCCGGCATATCCCAAGGCTCAGGCACTACAAAGGAGTCAACGGGGGCTCCCGACTGCATACCCTGACAAAAAGCAATTAAAGCCTCCCTGTTGCCTAGGGTTACGCTTTCTATAATATCGCCGCGCGGCTCATCAAATTTTGGAGTTGCCTCGTATCCGAGCTCTTCAAAAACTGCTGCGGCATAAACTGCGGTTTTTAGCGCTTCGCCAACAACATGAGGTGCTGAGAAAAGTCCCATAAACAGCTCTCTATTGTGGCCTAGAGTAGCGCCTACCTCTCTGCCGACACCCGCACAGGTCATTCTGTATGAGCATTTTTCAACAAGGTCGGCTCTGCCTGCGATATATCCGCCTGTGGGGGCAATAGCGCCACCCGGATTTTTTATAAGGGAGCCTGCAACAAGGTCTGCTCCAACCTCACAGGGTTCTCTATCCTCAACAAATTCACCGTAGCAGTTATCCACCATTATATATGTATCGTTGTCAACTTCCCTGACGGCTTTGCAGATTTTTTCTATGTCGGCTATCAGAAGACTTGGTCGCAAGCTGTAGCCACGGGAACGCTGAATATATACAACCTTATATTTCCGAGCCGAAAGCTCTGCCTTCATAGCCTCGATATCAACCGTGCCGTCAGGCTTTAGGGCTACTTCATTATACTTAACACCGAAATCGGCAAGAGAGCCGTCGGGTACATTATCTATACCGAAAACGCCTGTTATAGTGTCATAAGGGCGGCCTGTTACTACAAGAACGCTGTCGTTAGGGCGAAGAAGACCGAAAAGAGCAACCGCTAAGGTGTGGGTGCCTGATGCAAAGCTATGCCTTATAAGGCTATCTTCGGCGCCCATACATTCTGCCATTATTCTTTCCAAGGTTTCTCTGCCAGAGTCTCCGTAGCCGTAACCTGTAGAAATGCCGAGGTCAGTTTCGCTCACCCTGTTTTTTATAAAGGCGGCAAGCACCTTTTGCTGATTGTACTCGGTTGTCATATCGATAGATTTGAATATGTTTTCAACCTTTCCCATTACTCTTTTGTCAAGCTCGGTGAGCTTTGGCGCAATTTCAAAAAAACTCATAAATTTTTCACCCAATATCCTGATTTGTAAAGTTCTTTAAATCCGTTTTTCTCATAAAAGCCTTTGATTTTGTTTCGGCAGCAAACTAAAAACTCTCTGCCATAATTTTTAGCAAGAATATTTCTAAGCGCTATACTGCCGTAGCCCTTTTGGTGACTTGCAATTCCGTTCATTATAGCATATTTTCCTGTATGAAAGGAAATGGCGGCACACTTGTTCAAGAGGGCAAAGTATTCGGCGTTCTTATGATTAAGGCGGTAGCAGATATCAACTGCAAAGTGGGGATAATCGGGGAGGGATAGCCCGTCCACATTCAAAAGCTCATAGAGCCTATCGCTTGTGAGGGTGTCGCTCTCCTGAGATTTTTCCTCGTTAGCAGTTTTGTGCATTACATATATTTCTTCTTTTGGTAGACGGCCGATAGCCTTTAAGGTTTCGATATCCGAGAAAATACAGGCGGGATTTAAAACCGACACAAACTCCTGTAGCTCCTCGGTATCTCCATTACAGTTGTAGATAATCATATTGCCGTCAACCATACTGATATATGCCCGATTTTCGTCCTGAACCCAAAAGAGAGCGTCCTCGCTGTAGGACTCAAAAAGGCATTTGATTTTTATGTATTCTGCCCGTAAGGCTTCGGGCAAATAAAGGGCCTTTGTCAGCGCTATCATACGATTTTACCACTGCAGATGCCGTCAATCATATACTCTGCAAGAGCCTTGGCTGAGTTTATATCATTTATATCGGCAACGCAGGAAGCAGAGTGTATATAGCGGCAGGGAACAGAAATTGCGAGGGTGCGAACTCCCTCTTTTGTCAGGTGAATAGCACCCGAATTGTTGCCGCCTGCAACGGCGCGCTTTGGCTGAACGGCAAGACCGCTCCCTAGCGCCGCATCATAATAAGGCTTATCGTAAAGGGTTGCCTTATCCATAAAGGAAACGGCAGCGCCCTCGCCTAAAACACAAACCCGATTTTCAGGGGGCACGCCCATAATATCCGACGCTGTAGTAGCCTCTAATACTAAAGCCGACTCAGGCTCAACCGCAAAGGCTGCTGTTTTAACACCCCTGAGGCCTACCTCCTCCTGAACGGTAAAGGTTGCATAAAAATCATATTCAGCGTCAGCCTTTAAAAGCGAAACCAAAACAGCGCAACCAATTCTGTCGTCCAAAGCCTTGGCTAAAATTTTAGACTCGGCTATTGTAAAGTCACTTAAAATAACCGCTCTATCACCTACAGAAACAACGGCTTCCGCCTCTGTTTTGCCAGATAGACCGATATCTATATATAAATCTTTTGCATCGGGAAGATTTGTTTTTGCATCTCCTTTAAGAAGATGTATTGGCTTTGAAGAGATTACGCCGATAATATTTCCGTTTATACGAACTCTTCTTGAAAGTAAAACCTCGGTGTTTATACCGCCAACTGTTGTAAAATTCAAAAAGCCGTCCGAGGTTATATCGGTTATGATAAGACCTACCTCGTCGGTATGTGCATCTATAACAAGGCGGCGCTTTGAGGGCTTTTTACCCTTTTTAAATGCTATAATATTTCCGAGATTATCGAGGTGCCAATCACAGTGTCCGTCTATTTCGGATATTATGGCAGAGGAAACATTTTCTTCATTTCCCGAAACACCGTCAAGAAGGCATAGCTTTTTAAGAAGTTCAGTCATTCATAATACCTCCCGACAAAATATAAGCTTCGAGTATATCGCAAACCGATATAATATCCTTTGTGTTTACAACTTCAACCTCTGTATGCATATTGCGAAGAGGGATTGATACAAGCCCCGTTTTAACGCCCCCTCTAGTTACCGAGATTATATCGGCATTAGTTGAGGTAGTACCGCCGAGTACTTCCTTTTGACAGGGGATATTTTCATTGTCGGCGATAGCGATTAGCTTTTTAGATATGCGGCTGTCAATAACAGGCGATACGCCTATCATAGCGCCACCGCCTAGCTTTCCGCATTCTAAGTGGGAAATGTCAGGTCCGTCACCAAAGCTTACATCTATTGCAATAGCTTCATCAGGGTTAATCTTATAAGCAGCGGTTTTAGCGCCTCTAAGTCCCAATTCCTCCATATCGCTGATGAGAAAAACAACATTTATCGGTAAATTTTTACCCGACAAACGACGGGCAAGCTCTAAAAGAACGGCAACACCTGCTCTGTCATCAAGAGATTTTCCTGTAATGCAGTTTCCTAAAAGCTCTGTAGGCTCACAGCAGAAAGTCACATAGTCACCTATCGATATGATATCTTTGGCTTTTTCGCCGAGCATTGTATCAAGCTTGATTTCCGATATGTTTTTGTATTCTTTTTTATCAGAGGATAAATGAGGCGGCGTAGAACAGAACACGGCTGTGATATCTTTTTTGCCGTGCACGGTAACAGGTCTTGCAGGAAGGGTTTTTAAATCTATTCCGCCGCAATTTGAAACTGTTAAAAAGCCGTCGTCACTGATATCGGTTACAATCATTGCAATTTGGTCTATGTGAGCATCAAGCATAAGGGTGTAATCGGCGTTTCCGTTCATTTTTCCTATTACTGTAAGATTGCTCATTCTTTCGACCTTAGCAAACTTAGAAAGCTCATTATAGGCGTAATCGGCAGCTTCGGTGATGCTGCCTACAGCATTAAGTTTTGATAAATTCAGAAGATTTTCTTTTAAGTTCATTAAAGCTTTGCAACCTCTTCCTTATAGAAATTACCTCTTGCCGCAAAGTTTACAAAGGCATCGAAGCTAGCACAGGCAGGGCTTAAGGTTACGATATCGCCCGAAACAGCATTTTGGTGGGCTACCTTTACCGATTCGGCTAGATTTGCGGTTTTGATTATCTTAAGGTCGCTATTATAACCCTCGTATTCCTTTACTGCTTTTTCGATTTTATCTGCTGTGTCACCGCAAAGAATTAAAAGCTTTACCTTTTCGGCAACGGCGGGTCCTAGCGGTTCAAAGGGAATATGCTTATCGTATCCGCCTGCAAGTAAAATTACCTTTTGTTTAAAGGCGTTAAGTCCCGCTATTGTTCTGGTTGGACTTGATGCGATAGAGTCGTTATAATACTTAACGCCGTCAACATCTCTTACAAACTCAATTCTATGCTCAACACCTGCAAATTCCTTTGCAACCTTTAATATATCTTCATTTGAAACAAAGCCCTTTACGGCAGAAATTGCGGCTAAATAGTTTGCAACATTATGGTCGCCTAATATGGTTATGTCGTCCCTGTGGAGAACCTTTTCGGTTTTTCCCATATATGATACATTTATATAGCCCTCATCATCAAGCCAAGCTCCGTTTTCAGTAGGTCTTACCATACTGAAATTCATCTGCTGACCTCTTACCAAATCCTCAAAGGAGGCGGTAATTTCGTTATCTAAATTTAAAACAGTACGAGAAAAGGCATTTTGATGGAGAAGAACATTCTTTTTAGCCTCAACATATTCGTCCATATCCTTATGAACATCTAAGTGGTTCGGAGCAACATTGGTAACCACCGCAACATCGGGACCTTTTCTCATGGAGATAAGCTGAAAAGAGGAAAGTTCAACAACAACAAAATCATCGCTTTTAATATTTTCGATTTCGGGGAGAAGAGGGCGACCTATGTTTCCGCCTACAAACACCTTTTTGCCTGATGCTTCAAGCATTTTTGCGATAAGGGTTGTGGTAGTGGTTTTTCCGTCAGAGCCTGTTACTGCAAAAACGGTAGCAGGGCAAAGGTCAAAAAAGACTTCCATCTCACTTGTTACCGCAACACCTCTTTTTCGAGCGTCAACAAGCTCGGGCAGATTAAAGTTCATACCAGGTGTTCTGAAGATTATATCAACATCAAGATTTTCGAGATATCGGTCGCCGAGCTGTAGCTTTCCGCCTGCATTTTCAATTTTTTCTGCAAGCTCGCCCAAAGCCTCACGACTTCTGCGGTCACAAGCTGTAACAATGGCGCCGTTATTTAAAAAGTTTAAGATTAGCGGTGTATTGCTGATGCCTATTCCGCATACCGCAATTCTTTTACCCTTAATCTGCTCAAAAAATTGTTTGCAATCCATTTTTCCTCTCCCTTTCAAGACTGTGGGTTTGCTTTCGGCAATATTTAGCCATACTTATTTATATTATACTTATTACCTGCAAAAATATCAACATAAAGATTTGCCTTGAAAAAGTAAAACGAATGTGGTATAATGATTGCAGTTTGTCGAAACGTCTTTCTACGTTTCGACAAGCCGATTTTATCGGCTTTGAACAATTGAATTGTTGAAATTCAATTGTTCACGACATTCATTGAAATGGCTGTAGTCAAATTTTCTTTGAAAATTTGCTACCAAATCAGAGATTTGGTGTCGAAACAGAAATAAAATTTGCTGTTTCGACTACCTACAACCATTATAATCCATTTGCTATGTTATAATTGTATTCTTGCGCCATAAAACATATTGAAAGGTGATAGGTAATGCAACTATCCAATGATGCAGTACTAAGTATTGCAAAAAACTTTAAACTAAACGGCGAAATTGTAGACTATGCTCCTTATGGCAACGGTCATATAAACAGTACATATTGTTTAAAGACCGAGTTTGAGGGGACTACTCTTCGTTACATTTTACAGCGTGTAAACGGGAATGTTTTCAAAAAGCCTAAAGAGGTTATGAAAAACATACTTAATGTAACCTCTTTTTTAAGAGATAAAACAGATAATCCTGCAGGTGTTATGTCCCTTGTAGAAACGGTAAACGGAAAACCGTATTTTATTGATGAAGAGGGAACTTGTTGGAGAATTTATACCTTTGTTGAAAATGCGGTTTGTCTGGAAGCTGCTGAAACTCCTGAAGATTTTTATAATTCAGCGTTGGCTTTTGGTCAGTTCCAGAATCAGCTTACCGATTTTCCTGTTGAAAAGCTTTATGAAACTATCCCTGACTTCCATAATACCCCCAAGCGTTTTGGTGACTTTTTAGAGGCAGTAAATGCCGATACTTGCGGCAGAGCCGAGGGTGTTTTAGAGGAGATTGAGTTTGTAAAGGCACGCAGAGATTTTATGGATGTGCTTTATGACGCTAATAAGAAGGGCGAGCTCCCCATTAGAGTTACCCATAATGACACGAAGATTAACAATGTTATGTTAAGCGCCGATACTAAAGAGCCTCTTTGTGTTATCGACCTTGATACTATAATGCCTGGATTTTCTGTTAACGACTTTGGTGATTCTATTCGTTTTGGTGCAAGTACTGCGGCTGAGGACGAAAAGGATTTAGGTAAAGTATGGCTTGATTTAGACCTTTTTGAAGCTTACACAAAGGGCTTTTTAGAGGGCTGCGCCGGTCTTTTAGAGAAAAGCGAGATTATGCTTATGCCTGAGGGTGCTAAGATGATGACTCTTGAGTGCGGTATGCGCTTTTTGACAGACTATCTAAGCGGCGATACATACTTTAAAACAAAATATCCCGAGCATAATTTAGTTAGAGCAAGAACACAGTTTAAGCTCGTTGCTGATATGGAAAAGCATTGGGATGAAATGAAGCAAATCGTTGAAAAATACATTTAATTTTGCGGCTGACTTACAATAAAAGGTATGTCAGCCGTTTTTTAAAAAGGAGACAGCAGTATGGAGTTTTTGCGATTATTAGAGGGAATTCGGACACCCCTTTTAGATAGCATAATGCTTTTTATCACTAAATTTGGTGAAGAGACGGTCTTTATGCTTGTAGCGATGTTTGTTTTATGGTGTGTAGATAAATATGAGGGATATTATCTGCTCTTTGTGGGTTTTTTAGGCACCCAAATAAATCAGCTTTTAAAGGTTACCTTTAGAGTAGAGCGCCCGTGGGTACGAGACCCCGATTTTAATGCAGTAAAGGCGGCTATCCCTGAGGCTACGGGCTACTCTTTTCCGAGCGGACACACTCAAAGCTCGGTAGGAACATTTTTGTCCCTTGCTATTTGGAATAAAAATAAAATTTTAAGGGCGGTTTGCATTGCCCTTTGCCTTTTGGTGCCTTTTTCGAGAATGTATTTAGGGGTGCATACCCCTGCCGATGTTTTGGTGTCTGTCGGTATAGCGGTTGTGCTTTCCTTTGCTCTTTATCCTCTTATAAATCGTATAAAAGACAATCCAAAGGGTATGAGAATACTCATTAGCGTAATGCTTTTATGGTGCGTGGCACAGGTTTTGTTTATGGAATTTTTTCCGTTTCCGCAAAGCGCTGATACAGATCAGCTTTTTAGCGGACTTAAAAATGCATATAAAATGCTCGGCGCAGTAGCGGCGGTATTTGTGGTTTATGAGCTTGATTTAAGATATATAAAGTTTGAGACTAAGGCGGTATGGTGGGCGCAAGCTTTAAAGCTTGTTTTTGGAATAGCCCTTACTTTGCTTGTAAAATTGCTTTGTTATGAGATTTTTGCATTTATACCGAGCGAAGCGGTATCCCGAGCCTTTTCCTATTTTGTAATGGTGATTTTTGCAGGGGCTATATGGCCGATGACCTTTAAATTCTTCTCAAAGCTTGGAAACAAAAAAGCATAAAACAAAAACCGACGGAAAATCCGTCGGTTTTTTATGTAATAATGTAAAAGGGTATGTTGTGGGTGTGCCGATAGGTCTCTTGACACACCGCAAATATTCGATAGATTTAAATGGGAGTGTCATAGGGGCAATTCACGAATTGCCCGTAAAAACCGCGGTTGATTCGTGAATCAACCCTACACAAACTTAAATTCGCTCCGTATATTGCACAAATAATGGGTGTACATAAAAGCACACCTTACAGAAAACAGGCAATTACCTTATTTGTCTTGCTTGCGGGTGGGTTTTGGTGTTCTGCCGTAAAGGTCTGTTAAATCAAATATGATTTTTGCGAGCCAGTCGTTAGTACAAGCGGCGTCTATTCGCCAACCCCAGTTTCCGCCGAGGGTAGAGGGGGTGTTAATTCGAGCGTCACTTGAAAGTCCTAAAAAGTCCTGCATCATAAAAACGGCGGTATCGGCGTTTGATGACATAGCGGTTTTTATCATCGACCAATTAAAGCCCTCATCATTGTTTGCACGAGCGTATTTTTTTGCAAGAGAAACTTCGCTAGTATCTCCGCTCTCGCACCAACCGATTACGGTATCGTTATCGTGGGTTCCGATATAAACTACCGAATTTTGTGTGTGATTATGGGGAAGATAGGGGTTTTTAGTGTCCCCGTCAAAAGCGAACTGAAGTACCTTCATACCGGGGAAAGCGGTTTTCTTTAAAAGACGTCTGACTTCAGGAGTAATATGTCCCAAATCCTCTGCGATTATGGGAAGATTCTTGCCGAGTTCGGCGGTTATCTCTTTAAAGAAATCAAGGTCGGGGCCCTTTATCCATTTGCCGCCTTTGGCGGTCTTATCGCCGTAGGGGATAGCGTAAAATGCCTCAAAGGCTCTGAAATGGTCTATTCGTACAATGTCGTAAATTTTAAGGGCATATCCTATGCGCCTTTTCCACCATGAATAGCCGTCTTTCTTCATATAATCCCAATTATAAAGGGGGTTGCCCCAAAGCTGACCGTCGTCCGAAAAAGCGTCGGGCGGACAGCCTGCTGCTAGAGTAGGCTTTTTGTCTTGGTCGAGAAGAAACATTTCGGGATGCGCCCAACATTCGCTACTGTCAAGGGCTACATATATCGGTATATCACCGATGATTTTAATTCCCTTTTGGTTTGCGTATTCTTTAAGGGCAGTCCACTGTTCTGCAAATTTAAACTGTAAAAATTTCTGAAATTCGATTTCCTCTGATAATTCGAGCTTTAAAGCAGTCACTTTTTTAGAAGTAGGGCTTTTAAACTCTTTTGGAAAATCCATAAAGGATATATCTCCGAATTTTTTCTTTATTGCTAAAAACAAGGCGTACTCATCAAGCCACCAACCGTTTTCTTTGCAAAAGGCTTCATATTCTGCAGAGGGCGAAAAGCGGTCAAAGGCTAATTTTAAAAGGGTAAAGCGGTTCTTATACAGCTTTTCATAATCGATTTTAAAGGGGGTCTTTCCAAAATCAAAGTTATCGGCTTGCGGCTTTGTTATTAGACCTTCTTCAATAAGCGTTTCAATATCTATAAAATACGGGTTGCCCGCAAAGGAAGAAAAGGACTGATAGGGCGAGTCTCCGTAATTAGTAGGATTAAGTGGAAGTATCTGCCAAAGGGTTTGACCTGATTTTTCGAGAAAGTCAACAAACTTGTAGGCTTCCTTCCCGAAAGTGCCTATGCCGTAGGGCGAGGGCAGAGAAAAAATGGGCATTAAAATACCGCTGCGTCTCATAAATGCGCTCCTTAAAAATAATATGCTACTATTTTAACAGAAAGATAGTAAAATTACAATAAAAACAAAAAAGCACCGACTTAAAATAAGTCGGTGCAAAAAAGTATGTTTACAATTATTCTTCTTCGAGCTTTGCGCCAGTTTCTGCCTGAATATCAGGGTCGTAGGAAAGAAGCGGCTCGATATCCTTGTTTTTTGCTTTGCGGTCAACAAAGTTTTTAGTAATTTTCATAACTAGCGGGAAGAGAACTACAACACCAATAAGGTTTGGAATCATCATAAGGCCGTTGAAGGTATCGGAGATGTCCCAAGCAAGAGAGGATGTCATAATAGCGCCGAAGATAACGGTGCAAACATGAATAATCTTAAATATGATGGTTGTCTTTGTGCCGAAGAGGTATTCCCAAGCCTTTGAGCCGTAATGTGACCAACCAAGAACGGTAGTAAACGCAAAGAGGAACATTGCAATAGCAACGAATTTCTGACCGATATTTCCCCAAGAAAATACGCTGTTGAAGGCGCCTGCAACAAGAGTTGCATCGGTAAGACCGTCGGCTAAAGCGCCGGTTTTAGCATCAAATACGCCTGAGGTAAGCACAACAAGAGCGGTCATTGTGCAGACTACCATAGTATCTGCAAACACCTCAAAGATACCCCACATACCCTGTTTTACGGGCTCTTTAACATTTGAGTTTGAGTGAACCATAACAGAAGAACCGAGACCTGCTTCGTTTGAGAAAACACCGCGCTTAAAGCCCTGAGTAACGGCAGCGCTTATAGCGGCACCCAAGGTTCCGCCTACAAAGGCTTCGGGGCGGAAGGCGTTTGCAAAAATTGCCTTTAAAGCAGGTCCTACCTGTGCATAGTTTACACCAATTATTACAAGGCTTCCTGCAACGAAAAGCACCACCATGAATGGCACGATTTTTTCCGCAACAGAGGCAATTCTCTTAAGACCGCCAAGTGTTATAAGGGCAACGAGAAGCATAATTACAATGCCTAAAATAAGATTGTAAAGGCTAACTTCTCCAAAAACATTCACTGAAGAAAGGGCGCTAACATCAAAGGCGCTTGCAACATTGGCAACGATTTTGTTAACCTGACCCATACTTCCTATACCGAAGGAAGCGAGCATAGTGAATATACAGAAAAGAACAGCTAAAACTTTTCCGATATGCTTGCAGCCCTTTTTGCTGCCAAGACCTTCTGCAAGGTAGTACATAGCGCCTCCCGACCATTCACCGTCTTTATTGCGGCGACGGTAGAAGATACCAAGTACATTTTCGGAAAAGTTGGTCATCATACCAAAGAAGGCGGCAACCCACATCCAAAATACAGCGCCCGCACCGCCGACAACAATAGCAGCAGCAACACCGGCGATATTACCTGTACCTACAGTAGCAGCAAGAGCAGTACAAAGCGCTTGGAAGGGAGAAATAGCTCCTTTTTCCTTTGTATGACCGATAACATCTTTCTTAAAAAGACTTCCTATAGTGTTCTTCCACCACATACCAAGGTGTGAAATCTGAAAGAACTTTGTGCAGAAGGTTACGAGAATGCCTGTTCCAATTAAAAGGAACAAACCGAATTTCCCCCACACAACCTCATTTACCGCTTTGTTAATTTCGGTAATTTTGTTTAATAAAGCTTCCATTTTATACCTCCTGAAACTTAATATAAAAAATAAAAAAGTCGGATTGTAGGGCACAATCCGACAAAAAGAAACAATTTTTCCCTCTAAAAAAGGTGAATAGCTTTGTCCTTTTGCCTGAGAGATTAGCAAAAAATTGCTTTGCCCCTTCGGCCCTCAACTTAATGAGCTTCTCCAAAGTAATGTCCGTTTGCAGTCCCTTTCCCGATTGGGAAGCCTGAGAGCGTTACTCCTTCGGCAGCATATAGCTTCTTCTGCAAATTTCATACATAAATATTTAGTTTTCAGTATTATATCACCAACAATTACAAATTGCAACAGTTTTTTTATTAATCACATTTTACGGTTTTTGCATAGCCTTTAATTTCGGGGTAAAATTCTTCGTAATCGGAAGAACTGACGCCGAAGCCTAAAATCCAAAAGCAGTCGCTAGCCTTATAGAACATTAAAATTATTGTCTGTTCTTCGCCGTCCTCGGTAGATGCATACTGCATAGACGGAATGCCCTCAACTTCAGCTACCTCCGTAGGGTTGTCCTCACTCATCAAATCGCGGAAATACTTTGCAAATTCGAGTGCTGAATAATTGCTAAGGTCGCTCTCCTCAAAATCTATCTTCATACCGAAAATGGCGATGTTTTCGTCTCCTACAACGAATTCGTAGTCCTCGCTAACAAAGTCCATTCGAAGAAAATCGGTAGTAAGCTCCATTGATATTCCCTCAAACTCAAAGGTTTTTTTGACAGCCTTGTCGCTCGCCGCCATATCGGCAATATCCTTTACAAAATTACAAGCGCAAAGCGATAGCGCTAAGCATAGAGCCAATAAAACAGCTAAAACTTTTTTCATATATCTCATCTCCCTAGAACGATTTTAATTGATGGTTTAGGGAAAGTCAAGACAAGAAAAAACTTACCAACTTCTAACACCGTCTATGTGGATAAATCGGGCGGTTTCATAAGAGTAAGACGAAAGCGGACGGTCAAGAGCATCAAAGGTGTGAGCGGCTACTAAAATAGTAGGCGATACAGAGGTTATAACGGGCGAATGATAAAAGCCGCTAGAGTTTCCGAGCTGTACTATATCACCAATCTCGGCGTCTCGCTCTAAAACCGTATGCCCAAAGGGCCCTACAGAGCGGTTATTTACAAGAAATCTGTAAAGATAATCTACTCCCGTCCAAGAGGCTGTGCGGTCAGAGGATGAGCGGTAAAACCACCCCGTAACAGCGGTAAAATTCATCACACCTGCCCCTGCAAAAATGCACTGAGACGCAAAGTTTGTACAGTCTCCGCCAAGCTTTTCAAAATCGTAGTATCGGGGGTTTCTATCTAGCGCCCATCTTCGCGCGTAAGCAACCGCTGTCGCCCTGTTATACGGTATTTCTCGCATAAAAAATCTCCCCTTTGTTTATTCTATGAAACAAGGGGGAGGATGTGCAGAGTAATGGTTTTGGATTATGAGGTGTTATTTTAGGGCTTCTACTAATTCGCGGCATTTTGCTTCAATATAATTAAAATCGTTTTGGCTGATGGCTTTTTTGTCGTTATCGTTTAATCCCATACCAACACCGCAAGCGCCGAGCCTTAGATAATCGAGCATATTTTTACGCTTTACGCCACCTACTGCTAAAAAGCGGATATGCGAGAGCGGAGCAGAGAGAGCTTTTACATATTCTGCTCCCATCTGACTTATTGGGAACAGCTTGACAAAATCAGCTCCCGCACGGTGTGCAACGGTAGCCTCGCTGGGTGTCAGCGCTCCGGGAATGGATATAAGCCCCTGCCTTTTTGTTTCTGTTATGACATCCGTATTTGTGTCGGGGGATATTATAAATTTACCTCCCGCCGATTTTGTAAGCTCAACTTGGCTTTTTTTCAAAACCGTACCTGTGCCGATTAACATTCTTCCTTCAAATTGCTTTGATAAAAGGGATATACCCTCCGCAATCTCTTCGTCGGAAATTTTACCGGACGCATCGTAGGTACATTCCATTAAACGAATGCCCCCTCGCCACATAGCTTCAGCAAGCTCTGCAAGCTTATTTGTCGGCACGCCCCTGACAATCATTATTATCTTATTTTTTAAAATGATATCAATTGTTTTATCCATAATCACAGCCGTTCCTTTCTTGTTGTTCTTTTGCGGAAAGTCTTTTGGCATCATATTTATATTTTAATGCTATGATAAAGGAAAATAAACGGAAAAAATTGCGAAACACTTTAAAAATATTGCTATAGAGGGATGTTTGTTAATGCTGTTACTTTGTTGCTTTATCCTTGACGGGATACTCTGCGCCTCTTGATTTTTCGACCGCTCCGAGCGGTTGCGAAAAATCTGCGTTGCTCGAGACTACACAGTCTGCAAAGGCTATCGTGCCTTTGCAGCTGCTTCGACGAACCTTTTTGCCTGACGGCAAAAACTGTTCAAATCCCAACCTATTCCCCAGCCAAAACAAAAAAACCACCCGAAAGGGTGGTTTTGTTTTGGCTGGGGAATAGGGATTCGAACCCCAACAAACAGAGTCAGAGTCTGTCGTGCTACCGTTACACAATTCCCCAATATTTTTTTACAACAATAACATTATAACCAATTTTTCGGCGATGTCAAGGTTTTTTTGAAATTATTTCTTCTAAAATTTTGTGAAATTTCTCTATAATATGTAATTTTATATAAAAATATATAAAATACTTTATTTTTTAAGAGAGTTGTGATATAATCCAAAATGTATGTTTATGCTTAAAAGGAGGAAAGGCGAATGCGTTTGAAAAGAGTTTTGTCTGTGGCGCTGTCGGTGCTTATAGCAATTAGTCTTTGCGGTTGTGATATCTTTACCGCCGAAACAGAGCAACTCATTATGCCTCCTGCTTTAACGGGTGATATGAAGCCTATCGGCGAGGCGTTGTCTTCAAGCATTGAAGGAGAATACACCCTTAAATATCCATTGGGCGGTGCGCACCGTTCCCCCGTTATTCTAAACGATATTAACGGTGATAACATTTTCGAAGCCTTTGCCTTTTACTCTCAGAACGACGGCGAGATGGACTGTATGCACTTAAATGTTATCTGCCGAAAGGGTGAAAGATGGGAGTCTGTGTTTGACCAAAAGGTTCAGGCAGGCGGAGTTGACAGAATTGATTTTTGCGATTTAAACGGTGACGGAACCTTAGAAATAATCGTCGGTTGGACGGTTTATGCAAGCAGTGAAAAACAGCTTGCGGTATATTCTTTAGAGAACGGAGTTTTGTCTCAGCGTTTTGTGCACGAGTATGCAAACTTCATTTGCTGTGATTTAGACGGAAACCGTGAAAACGAATTATTTATCCACCGTTTTGATGCGGTAAATTCGATAAACGAGGCGTTGCTCTTTACGCTAGAGGATGCGGGCGTTTTAGAGCTTTCGGGTTGCGGTATGGATAAGACGGCGAGAACGGCAAGTGTGCCTTTGTTATCCGTTTTGTCTGACGGTACCCCTGCTATATATATCGACGAGATCAAAGATGCAGGTATGATAACCGAGGTTATCTACTATTCAAAGGGCGCTCTTGTAAACCCGTTGCTCGAAGCCGAGAGCGGAGAAAACATAAAAACGCTTCGTGCAAACGCTTTGCCCTCTTCCGATATAAACAACGACGAAATTATAGAAATTCCCGTATCGGAAATTATGAAGGCGTCGGAGGGTATGCAGAATGCCGAAAAGGTTTACTATACAAAGTGGTGCTCCTTTAACGGAAAGGCGCTTACTTCAAAGCTTGTTACTCTTTTCAACACCTCTGAATACTACTTTTTGCGTGTGCCTGAAAAATGGATTGGAAATATAGCGCTTATAAGGGATAACGAAAACCGTGTCCGTACCGTTTATGAGTATAATGCTAAAAAGAATAAGGTCGGCAAAAAGCTTGTCTACTTTGAGGCGGTGCCGATAGGAGACTTTGAGGACTTTAAGGCGGAAAACGCCCCTGCAATAGAAATTTCAAGAAACACCAAATATGTTTTTGTGGGTGAAGTGCAAAACACGAAAAGTGCTCTTGCGATAACCGAGAAAGAGCTTAAAGAAATGTTCTTCCTATACGACGGGGCACCGGTTTAATTCGGGGCTCGAAAGGAGATTTTATATGAAACGAATTTTAATTGTTGAAGACGAGGTTGCCATTCGTGAATTTGAGGCGATAAATTTAAAGAGGGTAGGCTACGAGACAGTAGAGGCAGGCTCAGGCGAAGAGGCGCTCGATATTTATGATAATGACCCGCAGGGTTTTGATATCGCCCTTTGCGATGTTATGATGCCAGGAATGGACGGCTTTGAGCTTTGCAAGGCGCTTCGTCAGAGAAGTACCGAGATCGGCATTATTATGCTCACCGCAAAATCTCAGGAGATGGATAAGATAAGCGGTCTTATGCTCGGGGCTGACGATTATATAACAAAGCCTTTTAGCCCAACAGAGCTTCTTGCCCGTGTAGACTCGCTTTACAGAAGAGTTAACAACACAAAGGCGGTTCCTGTCTCCTCGGATGAGATTAAGCTCGGAGAGTTTATACTTAATCTTCGCAGAAGAACACTTACTAAAAACGATAAAAACATTGAGCTTACTCAGGTAGAGTTTCAGATGATGGAATACTTCTTCACAAACCCCGATACCGCTTTAGGCAGAAGCGAAATCTTAAACAAAGTATGGGGAGAAAGCTATTACGGAGAAGAAAAGATAGTGGATGTTAATATAAGGCGTCTTCGTATGAAGATAGAGGACGACGCATCGGTTCCAAAGCATCTCGTTACCGTTTGGGGTATGGGATATAAGTGGAACACGGCACAGTAATTTAGAAAGCATCAATTTTTCAGAGAGGGGGAAATCGAGTGAAATTAGAGCAAAAGTTCAAAAGCATCGGCTTTAGATGGGTAATTAACATTTTTTTGCCTGTTTTAATAATTGTAGCGGTTGTAACCGTTGCGGTTTCGATAATATACAGCTCGCTTTGCGTTGAAAGAGTTCGCGCTCTTTGTGAAGACTATACAAACGATTTTTCCTTCCTTGAAAGTGCCACTCCCGAAACATTTGAGAATATGGCGTTTGACCTGATTGAAAATTATCAGTATAAGTCAAAGCTTGAGGTGCAGATTTTAGACAGCGAGGGAAGACCTGTAGCGTCTACCACCGCTTTCAGCGATACAGATGCTGATATCCCCGATTATAAAACTGCGATATCAACAAATAAAAACACCGCTGTTTTCAGAGGAGAAAACTCAAGCGGAGAAAAAATCCTTGCCTGTACAAACCTAGTTTTTGATATAAATGGAAACAGGATAGGCGCATACAGATGGATAACCTCAATGGAAAAGGCAAACACGCAAATAACACAGGTGGTTTTGCTTGTAATCGGAATGGGAATGCTTGTTATAATCTTTTCCGCCGTTTCGGGTGCCTTTTTTATAAAATCAATTTTAAGACCGATAAAGGATGCAGGTAATACCGCAAGAAAAATAGCGCTCGGCGATTTTCAGTCCCGTATTGAAATCAAAAATCACGATGAAATCGGTGAGCTTTGTAACAGTATAAACTATATGGCGACGGAGCTTCGTCAGGCCGAGACAATGAAAAACGACTTTATATCCTCAGTGTCTCACGAGCTCAGAACCCCCCTTACAGCAATCAGAGGTTGGGGAGAAACGGCAAAGATGTCGGTAGGAACCGACGAGGAGCTTGTAAACAGAGGACTTGAGGTAGTGCTGAGCGAGGCTGAGCGACTTGGAAATTTAGTAGAAGAACTGCTTGATTTTTCAAGAATGCAGAGCGGAAGGCTTACAGTTAACACAAGACCGATTAATTTGTCCGAGCTTTTAAGCCTCACCGCAGATATGTATACCGAGCTTGCGCGTCAGCAGGGAATAGAGCTTTCTTATGCAAGGCCCTTAGAAACAGCAACTGTTATGGGCGACCCCGACCGCTTAAAGCAGGTTTTTGTAAATGTTATTGATAACGCGGTGAAATATACCGAAAAGGGCGGTCTTGTTCTTATAACTCAGAGCATAGAGGAAGCCTGTGTCCGTATTCTTGTAAAGGATACGGGTGTGGGAATTCCCGCTCAGGATATTGATAAGGTTAAGGAGAAATTCTTTAAATCGAATAAAACTATAAGGGGTTCGGGAATAGGTCTTGCTGTTGCCGATGAGATTATAAAACAGCATCAGGGACTTTTGTTTTTAGAAAGTACCGAGGGGGTAGGAACTACCGTTACGATAGTTTTACCGCTTTACGAGGAGGAAGCTGTTATCGAGGAAGAAACTGTCTTGCTTGAGGAATTAACTCAGGTTACAGAGCTTCCAGAAGAAGAAACACTTGATACAACCACAGATACGGAGGAAAATTCATAAATGGGTAAATACACCGCAATAGGCGGACAGGCACTTATAGAGGGCATTATGATGAAGAGCCCTGAAAAAACGGCGCTTTGTGTCCGCACACCTGATAAATCCATAGACACGATTTATTTAGAGGACAATTCTTTAAGAAAAAAATATAAGATTTTAAATCTTCCCATCATCAGAGGCGTTATTGCTTTTGTAGAATCAATGGTTCAGGGCTATAAGGCAATGATGATTTCTGCTGATAAGTCGGGCTTTACCGATTTAGAGGAGGAAAAGAAAAGGGAAGAAATAAAAGACGAGGATAATAAAGAGGAGAAAAAACAAAGTCCGCTTATCACCGCTGTTATGGCTATAGGAACAGTGCTAGGCGTGGTGCTTTCGGTAGTGCTCTTTATGCTTTTGCCGAGACTTGCTGTTGAAGGACTTGAAAAGCTTTTCTCTACCGCCTTTAGTACGGTTGTCCGTGCAAGTATAGAGCAGATTATCAAGCTTGCGGTTTTCGTGCTTTATGTTTACCTTGTATCCTTAATGGAGGATATAAAGCGAGTGTTTATGTATCACGGGGCAGAGCATAAAACAATTTTCTGCTATGAAAAGGGATTAGAGCTTAATATTGAAAATGTAAGAGCGCAAAAGCGGTTTCATCCTAGATGCGGTACATCCTTTATGATTTTGATGATACTTATAAGCATTATCTTTTCAACTATAGTGCAGATAATTTTTCCGTCTGTTTACAGTGTAAGATGGCTTTGGGTTGTAATTAAAATTTTGTTGGTACCTTTAACCTGCGGTGCAGGCTTTGAGGTGCTTCGTCTAACAGGCAGATTTGATAATATTGTAACCCGAATTATCGCAGCTCCGGGCACTTGGCTTCAGAGAATTACCACTAAAGAGCCTACAGACGATATGATTGAAATCGCAATTGCGGCACTTAAGGCGTGCGAGCCCCAAAACCCAGATGTAGACAGAAGTGTAGATAAAGAGGAAAATAACGAGGCAGAAAATGGCTGATACAATATTCGAAGCGTATAACAAAACTAAAAAGGAACTTCAAAAAATCGGTATAGAGGACTTTATGTTTGAAGCAAAGCAGATTATAAAGCATATAACGGGTTATTCAAATGCCGAGATTTTAAGCCGATACAATACAAGGCTAACTGAATTTCAGCAGAATAATCTTACCGCAATATTAAAGCAACGCGCTATAAGATACCCGCTTCAGTACATACTTTGCAGTTGGGGCTTTTACGGCAGAGAGTATAGTGTGGGTCCGGGTGTTTTAATACCGAGAGCCGATACCGAAACTCTGATTGATACCGCAAAAGAGCTTATAAAGGATAAAAAATCCCCTAAAATTATAGATTTGTGTACAGGAAGCGGTTGTATAGGAATAACCTTAGCGCTAGAGCGAAAAGACGCTGAGGTTGACCTTTTAGAAAAATATCCCGAGGCTATGCGCTATGCCTATAAGAATATAGTTGATAACGGGGCAGAAAATGTTCTGCTTTTTGAGGGAGATGTGCTAAAAGGTGATAAATCGGAAGAAAAGTATGACCTTATAGTCAGTAATCCCCCCTATATTTCGGATAGCAAAATGGAAATAATTTCGCCCGAGGTTCACTTTGAGCCTGAAACAGCCCTCAGGGGCGGTGCGGACGGACTTGATTTTTATAGAGCAATAATTGAAAACTATACAAAGTCGCTAAACGACGGCGGTAGTATTGCTTTTGAGGTAGGAATAGGTCAGGCAGAGAGCGTTGCCGCGCTTTTAAGAGATGCGGGCTTTGTAAAAGTATCCACCGCAAAGGATTTAAACGGAACTGACAGGGTGGTTTTTGGTACACTGAGTTAAATAGAATTAGAGTAAAGGCGAAAGGCCTTGAATTCTGATATTACGGAGGAAAGAAAAATGGCAGAAAAGGTTAAGGTAACTGCAAAGATGGCAGAAAACGAAGGAAGAGAAAAAGCGCTTGCTACCGCTATGGCGCAGATAGAAAAGCAGTACGGCAAGGGCGCCGTTATGCGCCTTGGAGAGAATGTTGCTATGTCGGTTGAGCATATAAGCACAGGATCATTAGCCCTTAATTTAGCGCTCGGTATAGGCGGTATTCCGAAGGGCAGAATTGTAGAAATTTACGGTCCTGAATCATCAGGTAAAACCACCGTTGCGCTTCACTGTGTAGCGGAGGCTCAAAAAGCAGGAGGTACTGCCGCATTTATAGATGTTGAGCACGCGCTTGACCCTGTTTATGCATCTCACTTAGGCGTTGATATTGATAGCCTTTTGGTTTCTCAGCCCGATTCGGGCGAGCAGGCTCTCGAGATTGCCGAGGCGCTTGTACGCTCAGGCGCTATTGATATTATTGTTATCGACTCGGTTGCAGCTCTTGTTACAAGAGCCGAAATCGAGGGCGAGATGGGAGACGCCCATGTGGGTCAGCTTGCCCGTCTTATGTCACAGGCATTAAGAAAGCTTACAGGCGCACTTTCAAAATCAAACTGCGCCGCAATATTTATAAATCAGCTTCGTGATAAAATCGGTGTAATTTACGGAAGCAGTGAAACTACTACGGGAGGCAGAGCGCTTAAGTTCTATTCGAGTGTTCGTATCGATGTAAGACGCGCTGAAACCCTCAAGGTTGACGGTGAGTCGGTAGGGGCTCGTACAAGAGCAAAGGTTGTTAAAAACAAGGTGGCTCCTCCCTTTAGAGAGGCAGAGTTTGATATCCTTTACGGCAAGGGCATTTCCCACGAGGGCGAAATCGTTGATATGGGATTAAAGCTTGAGGTATTAAAGCGTTCGGGCGCTTGGTTCTACTATGGAGAAACAAGACTCGGTCAGGGCAGAGATAATGTTAAACAGCTGTTCCTAGACAACCCCGAGTTTGCAAAAGAAATAGAAACCAAGATTATGGAAAAATATAATAAGGCGCTTAATATGTCGGCAGAGGATGCAGAAAATGCAGAAACAGACGAGCCCAAGATTATGCCTGTAGATACTGCAGATTTACCTGCCCGTCCTCGCAAAAAGGTTGATATCGATATAGCGGTTGATGACTAATGACTGTAAAGACGGTAGCGAGGGATAAAAAGCATCAGGTAAGGGTTAAATTTGCCGACGACAGCTTTGTGCTTTTAGACCTTGATGTTTACAATGCGTCGCCCATAAAAGAGGGGGACGAAATAAGCGAAGACTTATTAAAAGAGCTTAAGGCGCGCTCTGATTATGAGCGCGCTCGTCAGAGGGCGCTATGGTATCTAGACCAAAAGGCATATACCGAAAAAGCCCTCTTTGATAAGCTTAAAACGGCGGGCTTTAAAGAAGCGTCGGCGGCAGCTGTAATATGCCGTTTTAAAGAGTTAGCTCTGCTTGATGATAGGCGTTATGCCTTGGATTTTGCCGAAAGGGCGGCAGAGAGTAACATCTCAAAGCGTGAAATTTCCCAAAAATTATATTTAAAGGGTGTTCACAGAGATATAATAAAAGAAACTTTAGATTCGGTTTTTGTAGACGAAAACGAACAAATTCAAAATCTTATAGAAAAAAAGTATAAAAGAAAGCTCGAAAATCCCGATAAGGTGCAAAGCGTTTATGCCGCCCTTATAAGAAAAGGATTTTCATACTCTGCTGTGAGAGATGCCCTAAAGGCATACAGCGAGGAACTTTTATATAAAAGCGAGGAATTTTAATGTACAAGGTTAGTATGGTGTCCCTGGGATGCCCTAAAAATCAGGTTGATGCAGAGGCGATGCTTTATTCCTTAAAGGAAGCGGGTTTTGAAATCGGAATACCCGAGGCTGATGCTGATGCAATCATAATAAACACCTGCGGATTTATAGCAGACGCTAAACAAGAGGCGATTGAAAACATACTCGAAGCCGCAGAATATAAAAAGGAAGGTAACTGTAAGGCGCTTATAGTAACGGGCTGTCTTGCAGAGAGATATAAAGACGATGTAACAGAGGAAATTCCCGAGGTAGATGTTTGCGTAGGAATTGGCTCGAATAAGGATATAGCCGAAATCGTGAAAGCCGCTATTGAGGGAAAATGTGAAAACACTTACGGCGAAAAGGATGCCCTCGATTTAAACGCAAAGCGTATTTTGGGCGGATATCCTTTCTCGGCATATTTAAAGGTAGCTGACGGCTGCGATAACTGTTGCACCTATTGTGCAATTCCGAAAATCAGAGGAAAAATGCGAAGCCGAAAGCTAGAGGATTGTGTAAGCGAGGCTAGACACCTTGCCGAAAACGGAGTGACCGAGCTTATCGTTGTAGCGCAGGATACTACCGCCTACGGTACCGATATCTACGGAAAACCGATGCTATGTGAGCTTCTCGCCGAGCTTTGCAAAATAGAGGGACTTCATTGGATAAGAACCCTTTATACATACCCCGAGCGTATTACCGACGAGCTTTTGGATTTAATAGCAAAAGAAGAAAAGTTAGTACCTTATCTTGATATCCCCATTCAGCATATAGATAAGGATATCTTAAAGCGTATGAACAGAAAGGGCGATAGCGATAGCATATCGGCGCTTGTTTCTAAAATCAGAGCAAAAATTCCTGAGGCCACAATAAGAACAACTTTAATTACAGGCTTCCCAGGTGAAACCGAAGAGCAGTTTGCCGCTATGGACGAATTTGTAAAGAACACACGCTTTGATAGACTTGGCTGTTTTGCATATTCCGCAGAAGAGGATACCATAGCCGCCTCCTTTGATGACCAAGTTGCCGAGCAGACAAAGGTCGACAGAGCCGAGCATATTATGGAAACTCAGCTCGATGTTGTAAGAGAGAAGAACGAGGAAAAAATCGGCAAGGAAACAGAAGTATTAATCGAAGGCTTTGACGATTATATCAAATGCTATTTCGGAAGAACACCTGCAGATGCTCCCGAAGTGGACGGAAAAATCTTCTTTTTAGCCGACCGTCCACTAGTTATCGGAGATTATGTTAAGGTTCAGATTAATGATACACTAGAATATGATTTGTTAGGAGAACTGATTTAAAATGAGTATGAACACACCGAACAAGCTTACAATAGGCCGTATGATTGCAACCCCCATCTTTATGGCGGTAATGCTTATAGAAGCTCTGCCCTACAGATTTTTGATATCCCTTATTTTGTTTGCCGCCGCATCCCTTACTGATATGATAGACGGCAAAATGGCAAGAAAATATAATCTTGTTACCGATTTCGGTAAGTTTCTAGACCCTCTTGCCGATAAAATGCTCACAACCGCCGCATATTTAGGCTTTATCTTTGTGTTTAAGGATACTAAATACGCTTGGCATATGGTAGCTATCGTATTTATCGTTTTATTCAGAGAGTTTATGGTGTCGTCTTTACGCCTTGTAACCGTTTCTTCGGGCGGTAAGGTGGTTGCCGCTAATATGTGGGGCAAGGCAAAAACCGTATCTCAGATGGTAGGTATAGTGTTAGCTCTTTTCGGATATGTTTTGATTAAAGACTTCGGTCTTTTATCAGTAAAACCCGTTTTTGATATCGTTATAGTAGCACTCTTTTGGTTGTCGGCTCTGCTTTGTGTGATTTCAGGCGTTATCTATTTAAACGGCTGTAAGGAGCATATCGACCCCTCAAAATAATTTTTAATTTCGGAGTGAAATAATAGTGTTTGACCGTATAAGAGAAGATGTACGGGCAGTAATGGAGAGAGACCCTGCCGCCCGTAACTTTTGGGAAATATTCTTTTTGTATCCGGGTGTAAAGGCTATAAGAATGCATAGAAGAGCGCATTTTTATTATAAGCATAAGCTTTATTTTCTCGCCCGTCTCGTATCGCAAAGAGCGGTAAGAAAAACGGGTATCGAAATACACCCCGGGGCAACCATCGGCCGCCGTCTTGTAATAGACCACGGCACAGGTATAGTTATAGGTGAGACCGCCGAGATTGGCGACGATGTACTGATATATCAGGGCGTTACCTTGGGCGGTACAGGTAAGGATGTCGGAAAGCGCCACCCAACTATTGGCAATAATGTTATGATTAGTGCGGGAGCTAAGGTGCTAGGCCCCTTTAAAATCGGGGATAATTCCCGAGTGGCTGCAGGTGCCGTTGTTTTAAGCGAGGTGCCGCCTAATTCTACGGTTGTGGGCGTGCCTGCAAAGGTTGTCCGTCAGGACGGTAAAAAAATCGAGCGTGCCCCCCTCGACCAAATCCATATTCAAAACCCCGTTCAGCAAGAAATTGACCGTTTAGAAAAACAGATTGCTGAGCTTAATGAGAAAATTTCGGCTCTAACAGATAAGGAGTAATTTTATGAAAATTTTTAATACCCTCACAAGAAACAAGGACGAGTTTAAACCCATAAACGAAGGCGTTGTAAAAATTTATGCCTGCGGTCCTACCGTTTATAACTTTATTCATATAGGAAATGCGCGTCCCTTATGCGTGTTTGATGTATTGCGCCGTTATCTTGAGTGGCGCGGCTATAAGGTAGAGTTTGTTCAGAACTTTACCGATATTGACGATAAGCTTATAAAGAAAGCAAACGAAGAGGGTATAACTGTACCCGAGGTTGCAGAGCGCTTTATTAAGGAGTTCTGGGTAGACGCTAAAGGCCTTAATGTAAGAGAGGCTACCTACCATCCGAGAGCTACCGAGAATATCAACGAAATTCAGCGTATAATTTCAGAGCTTGTAGAAAAAGGCTTTGCCTATGAATCGGGCGGAGATGTATATTTCAGAGCTAAGAAATTCGACGAATACGGCAAGCTTTCTCATCAGCCTTTAGAGGATTTAGAGGCGGGCGCTCGTATAGGTGTTGCAGAAATTAAGGAAGACCCGATGGATTTCTGTCTTTGGAAAGGCGCCAAACCCGGTGAGCCGTTTTGGGATTCGCCTTGGGGTAAGGGTAGACCCGGTTGGCATATTGAGTGCTCTGCTATGGCAGAAAGATATCTCGGTAAAACTATTGATATCCATTGCGGCGGTCTTGATTTAATCTTCCCCCACCACGAAAATGAAATTGCTCAAAGTGAGTGCGCAAACGGTTGCGAGTTTGCTCATTATTGGATGCATAACGGATTTATCAATGTTGATAACCATAAGATGTCTAAATCGTTAAACAACTTCTTTACGGTAAGAGATGTTGCAAATATTTACGGTTATGAGCCGATTCGTTATCTTATGATTTCTTCTCAGTACAGAAGTCCTATAAACTACTCTGTTGATATTATTGAACAGGGCAAAAATGCGCTTGAGCGTCTTTATACCTGCCGCGATAATCTTGACTTTGCACTAAAATCTGCAGAAGAGGGCGGAAGCGCACCTGAATTTATAGAAAAGCGCAAAAATGAATTTATTGATGCTATGGAAGACGACCTTAACACTGCAGACGCAATCGGCGTATTCTTCAATCTTGTAAGAGATATAAATACAACTGTTGCTGCAGGCGCTAAAAAGGACACTTTAAATGCAATGGCAGAAATTTTTGATGAATTTGCATTTGTTTTAGGTCTTGTATATAACCGCAAGAGCGAAGATTTAGATGCAGAGGTTGAGGCGCTAATTGAAGAGCGTACCGCCGCTAGAAAGGCAAAGGACTTCAAAACTGCTGATGCTATAAGAGATAAATTAAAGGAAATGGGTATCACACTTGAGGATACTCCGCAGGGTGTAAAATGGAGCCGCAGTTAATAAAGCGCGAACCTTTAGGTAACGGCTTTTATGTAAATGTGTCGGCGCATCATACCTTTGGCACCGATGCGATATTACTTGCTGACTTTGCAAAGGCAAAGACTGCGGATATTCTTTGCGACCTTGGAACAGGCTGCGGCATAATCCCCCTTTTAATGCTTAGAAATAAAAAGCTTAAAAGTGCTGTTGGGGTTGATATAAGTGCTGAAGCGGCAACGCTTGCAAGGCAGACTATCGCAGAATTAGGCATAGAAAATTTTAGTATAATAGAGGGGAATTTGACCGATTTAAAGGGCAAAGTCCCCTTTGGCGTACATACGCTTGTTACCTGTAATCCGCCATATAAGGCAAGCGGTGCAGGAATTAAAAACAATGATAAAACCATTATGACCGCAAGGCACGAAATCGAGTGCACGCTCGAGGATATAGTGTCTGTAGGGGCGAGACTTTTGCAGACCTCGGGCAGACTTTGTATGTGCCACCGCCCTGAGAGAGCGGCAGAGCTAATGCGTCTGATGTCGCAGTATGGCGTAGAGCCAAAAAGGCTAAGACTTGTCTGTCAGCGCAAGGGCGAAGAGCCGTGGCTTATTCTTTTAGAGGGCAGACGCGGCGGAAAAACAGGGCTTCGCATAGAGCCCACCCTCTATGTAGAGGAAAATGGGGCTTTAAGTGATGAAATGATTAAAATTTACGGCGCATATAAGGAGGCGTATCTGTAAATGTCGGGAAAACTTTATGTTGTAGGTACGCCTATCGGCAACCTTTCGGATTTTAGTCCGAGAGGGATAAAAACGCTCGAAGAGGTCGACTTCATAGCGGCAGAGGACACAAGAGTTACCTTAAAGCTTTTAAATCATTTTGAAATTAAAAAAGAGCTTGTTTCCTATTTCGAGCATAATAAAAAGGGAAAAGGCGAATTTATAATAAACCGCATTTTAAGTGGTGAGTCGGCGGCGGTGGTATCGGACGCGGGTATGCCCGCTATTTCCGACCCCGGCGAAGAGCTTGTGGCTTTAGCTCATCAAAACGGAATAGAGGTAGAGTCGGTACCGGGACCGAGCGCTTTTGTAACGGCGCTCAGTATTTCAGGAATGGACTGCCGAAGATTTTGCTTTGAGGGATTTTTGCCAATAGATAAGTCAGAGCGCAAAGAGGCGCTATCAAGGCTTCGGAAAGAAACGAGAACAATGGTCTTTTATGAAGCGCCCCATAAACTAAAGCAAACCCTAAAGGATTTTTCCGATATATTTGAAGAAACACGGGAAATCGCAATTGTAAAAGAGATTACAAAGCTGCACGAAACTGTTTTAAAAACAACACTTTTTGAGGCTTTAAAATATTTTGAGGAAAACACACCCAGAGGCGAATATGTAATAATTTTAGCGGGAGCAAAGGAAGAAAAAAGAGAAGAAATTTCGGTAGAGAGTGCTGTTTTGCTCGCAAAGAAATTTATAGAAGAAGGAATGTCGGTATCTGCGGCGGCTAAGGCGGCGGCAGAGGAGACGGGGATCAGGAAAAACGAGATATATCGAAGCCTGATATAAATCGGTGCTTTAAGAGGGAGTTAAAAATGGAAGAAAAAAACAACAATTTTAACAATGACGAAAAATTTGAGGACATAGTTTCCAATTCAAAAAAACCCAAGGCAAGCGACTTTGTTTTTGAGGATTTCTATAGCTATTCAAATGAAAAGCATTTCAAGAAAAACCGCCGAGGGATAAGAAAGATTTTATGTATCGGGGATTGGTGGAAAGAGAGAAAGCGTTGGCAGAAGGCAGTTATGCTGACTATGATTTCTCTTGTGTTAGTCCTCGCAATACTTATAGGCGTTATAATTAATGTGTTTGATTATAATTACAATGATATTACCTCAAAGCCTGAGGATTTGGGCTTTGAACAGGTAATTGACGAAGGGGTTACCAATGTCGCCCTTTTCGGTATTGATACAAGAAATTCAAAATCCTTTAAGGGTCTTTCTGACAGTATAATGATTTTAAGTCTTAATCACAAAACCAAAAAGGTTAAGATTATTTCTGTTTTAAGAGACACCTTAGCCCCCATTACCTATAACGGCAAAACCATTTATACAAAAATAAACAGCGCTTATTCGAGAGGCGGCCCAGAGCTTGCGATAAAGACCTTGAACAAGATTTTTGGCCTTGATATTTCGGAGTATGCTACAGTAAACTTCTTCGGAATGGCAGAGATTATAGATGCGGTAGGCGGCATTGATGCCGAGCTTACCGAGGATGAGGTTATCTCTACAGGCAACTACAACGGCAAGCACGGTATTAACGATATGATTCGTGAGGTTTGTCACCAAATGGGTATCGGCAGCTCTAAATATATTGTTAAGAAAAGCGGAAAGCAGCATTTAAACGGAATTCAGGCGGTTGCCTATTCCCGTATAAGATACTGCCGCAATATTTGGGGCACTAATAACGACCACGGCAGAACCGACCGGCAGCGTTATGTTATGGAGCAACTTTTCAACAAGGCATTAAAGATTGAAAAAACGAAGTATTTAAAACTCATAAAGGAGCTTATTCCCTATACTGAAACATCTTTTTCGCCAACAGAGGCTTTAAATCTTGCAACCTCAATTCTTCTCCATTCTCCAACCTTTGACCAAACAAGAGTTCCTATGTACGAGTATCAGATGACAGCGCCCTCAATACAGGGTGTCGGCTCTTGCACATATTATGATTTGGATTATGCCGCAAAGATTATAAAGGCATTTATTTACGAGGATATTTCTCCCGAGGATTATATGGAGCAAAACGGTATCGAGAAAAACAACTGGTATACAGGACCCACATATAAGCCGAGCAGTTCTGGCAGTCAGAGTAGCTCGTCGAGCGGAACCGGCAGCGGTACTGAAAGCAAGCCGCAAAATCCGGAAACACCTGAAAACCCCGAAAATCCCGAAAACCCTGAAAATCCGGAAACACCTGAAAATCCCGAAAACCCCGAAAACCCCGAAAACCCAGAGACACCTGAAAACCCCGAAAATCCTCAAACCCCCGGCGGTGACGGCGGCGAGGTTCCACCTGCTACGGAGTAAATAGGTTATGACAAAATGTGATACTTGCGCAAACTATATTTATGACGATGAATACGGGGAGTATTTTTGCGATATAAATCTTGATGAGGATGAAATGGTTCGATTTTTAAAGAGCGAGACTAAAAATTGCCCGTATTATAACCCCTTTGACGAATACAAAATCGTAAGAAAACAAAATTAGGAGAAAACCTTTAATGTTATATGTTTATTTAGTGGCGGCGGCGGTAAGTATACCTGTCTTGGATAGCTTTGTAAATATCCTCCATAATGAGAATTCTTGGTGGACAACTCCGCTTTTGTTTATAGGAATTTTTCTAGGTCTTATAATTCTTCATTTCGGCGTTGTTTTAACCTCGATAACGCTTATAAGGATGGATAGCGACCCCGATAAATTTTCAGGTTATATAAGAAAAATTATAAGTCTTACATTGCCTATCTTTTTCAAATTAGCGCGTGTAAGGATTGATACAAGCGGACTTGAAAAGGTGCCCGAGGACACAAGATTTTTGCTCGTTTCAAATCATTTGGATAATTTTGACCCTGCGGTGATACTGAATGTTTTGCCTGAGGCTGAGCTTGGATTTGTCGGTAAAAAGGAAATATATGAAACAATGCCGATAGTCGCCCGTGCTATGCATAAATTGCACGGACTGCCGATAGACCGCGAAAACAATCGCGAGGCGGCAAAAACCATAATCAAAGCTACTCAGATTATCAAAGAGGATAAAGCTTCAATCGGTATTTTCCCCGAGGGCTATGTAAGCAAAACGGGAGAAATTTTGCCGATGCGAAACGGTGCATTTAAAATTGCATACAAGGCAAAGGTGCCTGTAGTTGTATGTGTAATAGGCGGTACAGCCGAAATTTTCAAGAATATGTTCAGACGCAGAACAAATGTCTATTTTGATGTTGTACATACCTTCTCGGCAGAGGACTTGGAAGAAATGTCAACACAGGAGCTAGGCGAAAAGGTAACCGATCTTATGAAAGCGGCAAAAGCAAAAAGAGAAAAAGAAAAATCTTGTTAAAATAAAAAAACACAGCATACCTTGAAAGTATGCTGTGTTTTTCTATCTAATTATTAAAATGAAATTTTTGCTTTTTTAAAAACCTTAATAAGAAGAATACCGAGTATTAGTCCTGCAACGCCCTGAACGGCATTGGCGGGTATATTAACAATTGAGGGGATAAAGCCGTAAAGTGCGCCCTCAAAGGTAAAGTAACCGAGTACCATAAAGCTCTCGGCTATTCCGCCGCCTATAATTCTAGATGCTAAATCGCTGAGTTTTCGGGTTGCAAATTTGAATGTGTAAAAAGCGATTACTGCCATTAGGCCCTTAATTATAAAGGTTGCAGGGGCGTATAGAAGATACCCCGAAAAGATATCGGCAAGGGCAGAGCCTATACCTGCGGCAAGAAATGCATAGAGGGGAGATAGTGTCCAACCTGCAAGCAAAACAACGCAGTCACCTAAATTTAGATACCCTTTAAGAGGCGAGGGTATTTTTATAAGCATCGTTGCCACGCAAACGAGAGCGGCAAGGAGAGATGCAATTACAATTTTTTGCAGTGTGTTTTTTGGGTTATTTTTCATATTTTTCCTCTTTTCCTTTTAATTTGTTACTTTTTTAGTATCTGTGCCGCCTTTAAAACGGCGGTTTGGGTTTTAGCGTCCTTAATTTCGCCCGATAAAACCTTTTTTAAAACCTCGTCAAAGGTATAT
>JAQXZE010000042.1 GCA_029227055.1 Oscillospiraceae bacterium
ACCGATAACTACAAGAGCAATTTTTTTAATTTTAAACATCTTAAAGCTTTTCAAAAGTATCACCGTAATTATGTTACCCTCAAATTTATATATAAAACAAAAACCTCGTATACAGATGTATACAAGGTCTCAAAACGACAAGATTATTACCTCATCGCCCATAAACTTTAGGTTGGTAATTACATTTTATTAACAAATTGTAAATTTGTCAAGAGTTTTTATAGTTTTTCCTTATATTTTTCTCCGAAAAGCTGGTCTGCAAACCAAATCCTTTTAGCAGTAAAGGTTTTACCGTTTAAATAATTTAGAATTCCGGCGTCACTTTTAAAATTAAAGGTTAATTTGTATGAGTAGAGGGCCTGCTTATTGAAGCCCATTTTTTTATCTTCCTTCAACTTTCCGTATTTGCCGTCACCTAAAAGTGGGTGCCCGATTGACGCCATGTGGGCTCTTATTTGGTGGGTTCTGCCTGTCAGCAGGTCAATCTCAAGAAGAGAGAGGTTGTTCTTTGTATCCAAAACTCTGTATCTTGTTGAGATACTGAGCATTCCGTCTTTTTTCTCTCGGCTTAAAAACACCTTGTTTTTGTTCTCATTCTTTTCAAGATAACCTGTTAGTGTGTCGGTTTGCTTTTTCGGCTTTCCGTGCACTACTGTTAGATATTGTTTTTCGATTTCTCGGCTTTTAATTTTATCGCAAAGAATTCTGAGAGCTTCAGCATTTTTAGCCGAAATTACTATACCGCCCGTATTTCTGTCAATACGGTTTGCAAGGGCGGGTTTAAAGGAATTTTCAGCCTCAGGGTTGTATTCGCCATTATTATATAAATAATGCTGTATTCTGCCGATTAGAGTGTCATTATACTCATTTTCATCGGGGTGAACGAGTAGACCTTGCTTTTTATCTGCAAGAAGTATGTTTTCGTCCTCATACACAATTTCAAGAGCCGTAGGAGAATTTAAAAAATCATACTTTGGAGTAACCTTAGCAAAAAATTCGTCGTTGATATAAAAATCTACAATATCGCCTATGGATAGCCTTGTGTTAATATCGGCTTTTTTTCGGTTTACCTTTATATGCTTTGTTCTAATGAATTTGTACATAAGGGAAGTGGGTAGCGTTGGGCAAAGCTTAGTGATAAATTTATCAAGACGCTGTCCCGCATCATTTTTTGTAATTTCTACACTTTTCATTTTTACCTCGCATAACTACTTGAAAAAATTTCCTATTTATATATAATATTAGTATATAAGTTGTGAAAAGGGGGATAACTGTGGGAGAAAATTTACACGCAGGTCATAGGGAACGTATGAAAAAAGAGTTTTTAACAAACGGTTTTACCCCTGATATGCCGGAGCACAAGATGCTCGAATTGCTTTTGTTTTACTGTATTCCAAGAATTGATACAAACGACATAGCGCATGAACTTCTTAATAAATATGGTGATATTGCGGGTGTATTAGATGCGCCTGTAGACGAACTTGTTACATTTAAAGGTATTACAGAAAACAATGTGGGTCTGCTTAAAATGATTATACCGATTGCAAGGCATTATATTGATAAGAAAAACTCTGCAAAGTTGATTTTTAATAATATAAATGAAGTTGGAGATTATCTTTTAAATAAGTTTTTTGGTTTTAATGAAGAAAACTTTGTCGCTGTGTCCTTAGACGGAAAGGGTAAACTTCTATCCTTTGATATACTCTCAAAAGGCGATATATCGTCGGTTGGTGTTTCTACAAGAGACCTTATTCAGTTAGCCTTTAAAACTAACGCTACCTGCATAGTAATTGCTCATAATCATCCCGGTGGTGTAGCGCTTCCGAGTAATGAAGATATAGCAATAACTGAAGCTGTAAATATAGCATTAAAGCAAATTGGAGTAAGGCTGCTCGACCATATAATTGTTGCAAACAGTGATTATATTTCTATGAACCAAACCTCAAAATATCAATATATTTTTAAATAACTTTGAAAGCCGTATCTTTTTAGTACGGCTTTTTGTTTTAAATATTATAATATTACCTATTTGTAAAGTCAAGGAATGATAAATTAATAATTTATTGTTTCTTAACAAATAACGGGATTTTTTCTGCTATAATTCTCTTGCGATACAAATATAAAGAGAGATGTATATATGAATTTCCGTTATAGACTTTTGCAATTTATGAGCGGCAGATACGGTATTGACAAGCTTTTTTATTTTCTTTTTTCTGTAGCTGCACTTTTTTCTTTTGTAAATATATTCTTGCGGTCAGGTATTCTGCAAATAATTGTTTATTTAATAGTTGCTTTCGCTTTTTTTCGCGCTCTTTCACGAAACCATACGGCGAGAAGCACTGAAAACAGATGGATTGAAAATCTAATTAATAAGATAAATAAAAGGATTTATACAGCAAGGCAAAGAAAAGCAGATATAACTCATGTCTATAAAAAATGCCCCAAATGTAATTCTGTATTGAGGCTGCCTAGAAGAGTGGGTAAGCATACAACGGTATGTCCTAAATGCAATAACAGCTTTAAGGTTGTTGTCAGAAAATAAATTTTGGCAATTTAAAGTTTATTAAACTTTGAATTGCCTTTTGTGTTTATTTTTGTTATAATTATATGTACTGTGTAACTTATTTTGAAGGGTGATATATTATTTTTAAAAAAGGTGCTCATGAAAAAGAAAATCAAAGCTTTTTTGTCTTTGATTTTTTAACCGAAAACGATAATAATAACGAGATTATTAATTCTAAAACAGAAGAACCAGTAACGGCAGAAGCTGCACCTGTTTTAAAGAGTGAGAAAACAACTGTTTTTGAAAGAGTGGCTTTAAAACAAAGGGAAGAAGTAACAGGCTTTAAATATACAAAGCATGTTGTTATAGCGGTTGTTTCTGTTTTATTTGTCGCTTTGTTTATTTTTGCTCACTTTTTGTTTGTACACGAAAAGAACTCTCCTGCGGCGTTTTGTGAAAAAATCGTAAAATCGTATCAAACTCGGGATACTGAACTTTTTTTAAACTATTGCACAAATCTTCCTGATGTTCTTGATAATGAGAAAAATTTATCCGAGTATTTTAATAGCTATTTGCCTAATAACAAATATACCTTTTATCAAGTGGCTTCCGAAAAAAACAAAGCCCGTTTCGTCTTTAATGTAGGTGATAAAAAGGTAGGGGAAATAGTTTTCAGAGAAAAGGCTAAAAAGGAACTTTACGGTATAAAAGGATATGCGGTTGAGGAATTTACACTAGAACCGCTAACCTCGTACGTTATTACCTCATACTCTACATATCAATTGCTGATTAACGGCGAGCCTATACCCGAAAGATATATTTACAGTAAAAGCGGAATTAATTATTGCTTTGAAAAGTGTATCGGTGAGGTTATGACAAAAAATATATATGTGATTGATGACCTTAACTATATTGCCAATATTTCGGCACTTGATTCTGATAAAGAAGAGGTGGATATAGTAACTAAGGTTTCGGTTTCTGAAACTGAAATAATTTTAAATCCCGATAAAAATAAAGAAAAGCTTAATGCCTTTATTAAGGATTATGTAAGCAAGCTTATGTACTACACCGTAATCGATGATAGAAAACCTAAGGATTTGCTCAAACTTGTATATCCCGATACCGACCTTGCTACATATATTAAGGATTATAAAAATCCTGATTTAAGCAGTATGCGAAATCAGAAGCTAAAGAATTTAACGGTAGAAAACTTAACCTACTACGGTTCGGGTTGCTATGTTTGCGATGTTAAGGCAGATTATACACTTGATGTCGATAAAAAGCAAACTACTAAAAAATTCGATGCTAAGCTCTTTATTGTTATGATAAAAGGAAAGTTTTATGTTGTGGATATGATTTAATTATCCTTGCAGCTTAGTGATACGGGCGTAATGGAAAATATATTGCTGAACTATACCTGCATATTCCTTTGCGCATTCGGGAAGTTCGCCCTTAAATAAAGCCTCCATTGCCCGTTTTATCCATACATCTCTAGGGAATGCTTCTATGTGACCAAGGCCGAAAAGTAAAACGCAGTCGGCAACCTTGGGACCTACGCCCGATATTTTCATTAGTTCTTCTGCAGCGCTTTCATAGGGCATTTCTCTTAATAAATCAAGCTTAACGGTGCCGTCGGATACTTTTTTGGCGGCATCAATTATATATTTAGCTCTGAAGCCTGCGCGCAATATTTCTAAATCTTCGGGTTTTAGTCTAGAGAGCTTCATAGCCGAAGGGAAGGAATAATATCCTGATTTTTCTTCACCGAAGTTTTCGCATAAGCGGTTTATTATGCCTTTAATTCGGGGTATGTTGTTGTTTTGTGAAATTATAAAGGAGCATAATGTTTCCCATGGGTCTTGATTTAAAATTCGTATCCCACCCGCAACGGTTATGGCTTTTGCGATAATTTCATTTTGACTTACGGTCTTTATAATTTTGGAATAATCCCTGTCCATATCAAAATAATTTTTCCAAAAGCCGTAGTACTCCGAGGGTGTTGTATTTTTTAAAACAATAAAGTTTTCCCCGTGATAAATTTCGAGATATTTATCGTTAGCAACACCGTGCCATACACCGTCTTCATTCTTTTCCCAACGGAAAGCCTGACCGCAATCGAGCGTTTGGTCAAGACTAAAATTTTCGGCACCATATATGTATAAATCGTTGTTTTTACTCTTAATATAAAGCATTAAAATTCCCCTTTCGACAAACCATTATAACATTTTTAAAAAATAATTACAACAGGAGATAATTATGAGAGAAGATATTTGTACCATACCGATATCCGAGGTTTTTGAGATTAATGACGGCTGTCCGATTTGCCGAATGTACGAAACTGTTAATGAGAGAATTATCTCTTATATTATGAGCGACGCTATGATGGAACCCGATGTCAGAATTGAAACTAATAAGGTCGGCTTTTGTAAAGAACACCTAGAGGAGATGTATTCAAGACGGGGCAGACTTCAATTAGCCCTTATGCTTGAAACCCACATCAAGCAACTCAATAAAGATGTTTTTCAAAGGAATTTTTTGATTTCTAATAATAAAAAGGCTGAAAAAATCAAAAGGGTAAGTTATGCTTGCTTTATTTGCGATAAGGTTGAGTGGGGCTTTTCAAGAATGATTGATACAATATATCGCACCTATGAAAACGAGTGGGATTTTCGTAATATGTTTAACTCGCAGCCTATGTTTTGTCTGCCGCATTATGAAATGCTGATGGCAGGTGTTGATAAAAAACAGATGAGAAATCATTATAAGGATTTCGCCGATAATCTAACTCGCATAACATCAGCCCATATGGACAAAATTTCTGCTGAAATTTCA
Organism: Oscillospiraceae bacterium; assembly: GCA_029227055.1. GTDB lineage: Bacteria > Bacillota > Clostridia > Oscillospirales > Acutalibacteraceae > UBA737. Next base: position 5,336 of record JAQXZE010000042.1, read on the forward strand.
AGCTACTGCGCTAACTACAATTATTGCAATACTTCGGGCGAAGCTAATTGGGATGAGTGTAAAAAAGCTGTTGAAAAAAGTATTGCTTTTTTAAGCGGCGGAAAAGTCGAATAATGTAAAATTCAATCAAAATGTTGATAACTTTGGCTTACAAAGGGCTTAAATAGGGCACTTAATCAACTTATCCACCGACTTTTAAACATTTTTATGTTAACTTGAATAACCTAGGCACTTATTGCCAAAAATACTTTTGAGAACTTTTTAAGGAGTATTATAATGGTAAAAGGTGTCAACAGAACGGTTATAGAAGTAAATGATACAGGTAGTAAGGTATTTGAAAAAATAGTTTTTTTTGTATCTCCTCAATATGGAAATCTAAATGCCAAATCGTTGCAAAAGGCAGTAAACGATTTGTCCTTAGGCTTGGACGATTATAAAAATATCACTTCACTTAGAAGCAGAATGAAGAAAAAACGCAGAAATTTTATATTTTCTGTAAGCGGTGCATTGCTTTTGTCAATAATAGGAATAATTTTATTGATTGTTTTATGAATATAATGTAAAAAAATGCAAGAAGAGAACTTATCTTCTTGCATTTTGCTTTTGTGTGGATTATACTAAATATAGTTTTGTATTAATTAATATTTTGAATTGGGTGTATTTAATAAAATGAAAGAAAACATCAAAAAAGCTGTGACCTTGTTTGTATCAATTCTCGTTGCAGGAATACTGTCGGTGCTTACATATTTTTCTATAAATATTATGTTTTACGCGTTTTTTACCGATGAAATCGGTTATGATGTGTATGGACAAATGGCTCCCGAAGATGAAAACGAAGTACTTAATTTTGAATATCTTTATACCTATGAGTACTCTGAGGGAGAATTTAGCAAGGATAATGATGAGCAGTATAAAAAATATGAGGAAGAGGGATATCTTCTTGATATACAGCCCGTGAGAAATACGCTAAATAAATCAGAAAAAACTATTCTCTATATTGTAACACAATTGTTCTGTTGGTTCTTTTCTTTCTTTTGGGTTTATAAGCAAATGCACGAATTGGGAGATAAAGACGGCAATATTGTAGTTTTAAACCTCCAAAAAGAAAATTTGTATAAAGGTTTAATTATTGCGGCATTAGCTAGTATTCCTGCATTTTTATCCTTTATAGGACTAATTGTTTCGTATTTTGCATCCTTTGATACCTATATGATTATATATCAAATTTTAAACGCTGCTTTCTGGCCGACTTCTCATTTGTTTATGTCAAAGATTACCGCTATATCAGATATGCAGTTTTACCATTTTGCTTTACTTTTCTTATTCCAATTTGGTATACCCATTTTGGGCGGACTTTCGTATTATTTCGGATATAAAAACAGCTTTGCGATATCAAGACGAGAAAAGGGAAAAAGGAGAATAACTAATGGCAAGTCTATTTAAATTTAATAACTATAATAAACCGGGTCCCGGTATTAGTAAGGACGCTCCCAAAAAGAAAAAAATCGTAGTATTTTTTGAAACCTTTTTTAGAAACTTTTGGAAGTTTATCTCGATAAATCTTGTATATTTTATATTGTCAATTCCCGTAATTACAAACGGACTTGCAAATGTTGGAATTTCTAATATAACAAGAAACATTTCAATAGATAAGCATTCTTTTGGTCTTAGCGATTTTTTTGATACAATTAAGAAAAATTGGAAACAGGCATTAACTGTTGGAATAATTAATATTTTTATAACAATTGCGTTAATTTTCGGTATCTTGTTCTATTCAAATAGGGAAGGCATCCTTGCAACAGTTGGTTTAGGCTTTATTTTGGCTTTTCTTATGACATTTGTAATTATGAATTTCTATATCTGGACCTTGATGTTAACATGTAAATTTTCAACAAAAACACTTTATAAAAACTGTTTTAAATTTGTCTTTATAAATTTTGGCAAGAACATACTTTGCCTTTTATCTGTATTGTCAATATATGTAGGATATGCACTGATTTTATATGTAATATCGTTGCTATCTGCAAGAGTGTTTTATACTGCGATAGTTTTGGCGATGTTCCTTTTCCTCTTTACCTATCCGTGTTATAGGTCGCTTATGATACAGTACTGTGTTTTCCCACAGATTGTAAAGCACATTATTGAGCCGTATTATGAAGAGCACCCGTACGATGATATTGAGCTTCGTCGTGATTTAGGTCTTGAAGTGCCAAAACCGAAGGTTTTTGACGAAAACGGTGAAGAAATTCTTGATGAGGAAGAAAGTGTTTTTGAGGACTAATTTTTAGCATTTTTTCAGCATATAATCACTTGAGGTGGTTATATGACTTGCAGAATTGATGAACTCAAAAACAAGCAGGTTGTCTGTGTTAAGGACGGCTCAGTTTTGGGATATATTTCGGATATTGACCTTAACACCGAAACGGGTTCGCTTGTTGCCATTATTATTTATGGAAAACCGAGGCTTTTAGGTGTTTTGGGTAGGGAAGAAGATATAGTTATCCCGTGGAGTGAAATTGAAGTAATAGGTGACGAAACTGTTCTTGTTAATACAGACTCTTCGCTCTTTTTAAAATATTTAAAACCGAAATAGCAATAAAAAACCGATGACTTTAAGTCATCGGTTTTTGCTTTCTTATTTTAATTCAAGAGTACGCCTGTAGGAAGCCTTTATAGCGTCCATACAGTTTGCTCTCAGTCCTCCGTCTTCAAGAGCGTGTACACCTGCGATTGTAGTGCCGCCAGGACTGCAAACTGCATCCTTAAGCTCGCCTGGATGCTTTTTTGTGTCAATAAGCATTTGAGCTGAGCCTAAAAGCGTTTGAGCTGCATATAGCATTGCTTTGTCTCTCGGTACACCACATTCTACTGCGCCGTCTGCCAAGGCCTCTGCAAACATATAAACAAACGCGGGTCCGCAACCTGATAAACAACCTGCGGCATCAATCAGTTTTTCATCAATTCGGTCTAAAACGCCTGCATTTGAAAGAGCCTCAGAAAATACCTTTATATCCGTATCAGTAACTTTTTCCGAAGCAGAATACAGCACCATGCCCTTGCCTGAAAAAACAGGTGTGTTGGGCATTATTCTAATAACAGGATAATCGGAATTCAAGAAATTCAAAATCTTTGAGATTTCAATACTTGCCGCCATAGAGATAAGTACAAATCTGTCTTTTCTCGCACTTAAAATAGGGGAGATTTCATTTAATACCTTTTCAATTATCTGTGGCTTTACACCGAGCACTATAAAATAGCAGTTCTCAGCAATAAAAGTATTATCACAATTAAAGCCGTTTGTTTTATCACAAATGTTTTTGGCTTTTTCATTATCAAAATCTGACACATAAATTTCTGCGCTATCGTATTTTGATACTGCAACCGCAAGGGCACCGCCCATATTACCGGCACCGATAAATCCGAATTTATATTTCATAGATTTCACCTCGTTTGTCCGTTTCCTCTTATAATATATTTGTATGTCGTAAGCTCGCTAAGCCCCATAGGACCTCTCGCGTGTAACTTTTGGGTTGAAATTCCCATTTCGCAACCAAGTCCGAATTCTCCGCCGTCAGTAAAACGGGTGGATGCGTTAACATAAACGGCTGCACTGTCAACCGAAGTTGTGAATTTAGCCGCTACTTCACTATTGTTGGTGATAATAGCTTCGCTGTGGTGGGTAGAGTGCGCCGCAATGTGTGAAATCGCCTCGTCAACATCGGCTACAATACCTATTGCTAATTTGTAATCGAGAAATTCAGTGTCAAATCCATTATCGCTAATGGGAGTGCCTGAAATAATTTTCTCGGCTTCAGTATCGAGTAAAAGCTCTGCCTTTACTTTTCTGTCGTCTGCGGTTAAACGCTCTTTTAAAAGTGGTAAAAATTCGTTTGCAATTTCACGGTTTACAAGGCAGACTTCAGCGGCATTACAAACAGAGGGACGGCTCATTTTGGCGTTTTCAATTATATTTAGCGCCATATCAAAATCGGCATCTTTATCAACATAAATGTGGCAAATACCGGTGCCTGTCTGTATACAGGGAACAGTAGCATTTTGAACACAGGCATTGATAAGTCCAACCCCTCCTCGCGGAATTAATAAATCAACATAATCGTTTGCACGCATTAGTTCGTTTGCGCTCTCTCTTGAAGTATCTTCAATTAGGTTTATGAAGTTTGTATTTTCGCCGGCTTTACTAAGACCTGTTTTTAAGGCGCTGACAATAGCCTCAGCACTTCTAAAAGCCTCTTTACCGCTTCTGAGCACACAAACATTACCTGACTTTAATGTAAGCGCTGCGGCATCGGAAGTAACATTCGGTCGGCTTTCGTAGATAATAGCAATAACACCTATTGCAACCGATACCTTTTCAATAACCAACCCGTCATCTCTGACAGTAGTTGAAAGAAGTTTACCAACGGGGTCTTCTAGTAGGGCTACCTCTTTAATGCCCTTTGCCATACCCTCAATACGCTCTTTTGTTAAGGTTAGCCTGTCAATCATAACAGAGGAAACTGAATTTTCTGCCGCTATAACATCTAGAGCATTTGCAGACAAAATTTTATCAGTTTGGTTTATGAGTTCTTCTGCCATATATTCGAGGGCTTTGTTTTTGCGCTCGGTAGTAAGCGAAAAAACATCTTTTGCAGCATTTTTGGCAGATATTAAAATTTCGTTAGTAGTTAACATTTAAATCACCGCTTAAACTATTTTTTAACAGTAAACCGTGTGCCGACTTCCTCGCCGTTTACAATATCATATAAAATTTCGGGCTCTTCACCGTTTGCGATTACCATCTCAATTTTGTGGGCTGTTGCAATTTGGGCGGCGTGGAGCTTTGTCTGCATACCGCCTGTTCCGAGATTTGTAACAGAACCGCTGGTCATAGCGATTATTTCGGGTGTGATTTCATCAACACGGCTTAGCAGAACGGCATTTTTATCTTTGTGTGGGTCGGCAGTATAAAGACCGTCAATATCAGAGAGTAAAATAAGCAAATCAGCATTTGCGGATTTTGCAACTATAGCGCCTAAGGTATCATTGTCGCCGATTACGATTTCATCGGTAGCAATAGTGTCGTTTTCGTTGATAACAGGCAGTGCACCAAGCTCTAATAATCTGTAAAGGGTATTTTGGAAGTTGCGGTTGCGCTCTTCGTTTTGTATATCGGCGCCCGTAATCAGTATTTGTGCTACTGTATGATTGTGCTCAGAAAATAGCCTGTCATATATGTACATAAGCTCGCATTGACCAACAGCGGCAGCCGCCTGTTTTGTCGGAATGTCAGACGGTTTTGTTTTAAGAGAAAGCTTGCCGACACCCATACCAATAGCACCTGATGATACTAAAATTATTTCGTGACCGGCATTCTTTAAATCGCTCATAACCTCGCAAAGCTTCTCTACTCGACGAATATTTAAAAGACCGGTTGAATGAGTAAGAGTTGAAGTACCGATTTTTATAACTATTCTCATAATACATCTCCCAAATACTGTTTAATTAAATTAAGATTAGTATAGCACACTACTCATTTTTATGCAAGAATTCTTTATTAATAAGGGTTTATACAAAATTTATCATAAAAAATCTTTAAAAATTTTTCCTATAAGAAAACTTAAAATTATGGGTAAAATTAATTTGAAGGTGATTTTTATGAAATTTTTGAATATTGCATTTAAAACAATATTTTTTATATTTTTAGCCCTTGCAGTAACGATTTTTTCACTTATTATCGTGCTGTCAAACGGTGTTTCAAACGATTATAAAATTAAAAAAGGCGAAACTTTCAGTGTCAGTAATACAGTACCTGTTACCGCAAGCTATAATGGTGCGGCATTGTCCCAAGGTAGCAAATCAAAATCAATCGGCGAAAATATTGATGTAGAGCTTAAACTTTTTGGTATTATACCGCTTAAAACCGTTAATGTAGAAATAGTTGATGAAATGTATGTTGAGGTGCTAGGCAACCCTTTCGGTATGAAAATATATACAGAGGGTGTGCTTGTGGTAAACTTCACAAGTGTTGAATCGGAAAACGGACTCTGTAACCCTGCAAAATCTGCGGGCATTAAAGAGGGGGATTATATACTCTCGGTGAATTCAAGAGAAATTACTACAAATGAAGAGCTTTCAGAATGGGTAGAGTTTTCAAACGGTAATAGCTTAAAGTTTGAAATTATGCGAGGCAATAAAAAATTATACATCAATGTAAAACCAATTAAAAGTGTTGAAACTAATAGCTATAAAATCGGTATGTGGGTGAGAGACAGCAGTGCAGGGATTGGAACACTGACCTTTTACAGCCCAGCCACAGGTGTGCTTTGCGGTCTCGGTCACGGAATATGCGATAGTGATACAGGGGAGCTTTTGAGTGTAGAAAGAGGAGAACTTGTAGGAGCGGAAATTATATCGGTTACTAAGGGTGCAAAGGGGAGTGCAGGTGAGCTTCACGGACGCTTTGCTTATAACAAAATAGCCGATATACTGCTAAATTCGGATATTGGTGTTTACGGTAAGCTATCAAGCAAAATTGATTTTAAAAAGCTAGTAGAAATTGCGCTAAAGCAAGAGATTAAAAATGGGGATGCGCAAATACTTTGCGCGGTTGACGGTGATGTTGTAAGAAGATACGATTGTACAGTTAAAAAACGAAGTGCCGCATATTTTTCTAATAATCAAAATCTGCTTGTAACTATAACCGATAAAGACCTAATAGAAAAAACAGGCGGTATAGTTCAGGGAATGTCGGGAAGTCCGATAATCCAAAACGGCAAACTCATCGGAGCCGTCACCCATGTCCTTGTCGATGACCCGACAAAAGGCTACGGGATATTCGCCGAAAATATGCTCGAAAAAGCCCAAACTGTAGCAGAAGAAAAATTAAAAGAAGCATCATAAATTATCTAAAAGCCAAAATTCAAAATTTTTTGAATTTTGGCTTTTTTCTTCTTATTAGAAATGTGTTATGTTATAATTACCTCAATAATTTTAAATCAAAGGGAAGAGGTGACCTATGAAAAGCGGTTGGATAAGTTCTTACGGATTAAACGGTAATGCATTAAAAATTATTGCTGTTGTTTCCATGCTTATTGACCATATTGGAGTTGTGCTTTTTCCGAATGTTACTATTCTTCGCATTATTGGGCGTATTGCATTTCCAATCTTTGCGTTTATGATTGCCGAAGGGTGTGCATATGCTAAAAATAAATTACGTTATTTCTTAACCATTTTCATATTAGGAATAGCTTATCAAGGGGTATACTACCTATACACTAAAGAGCATTATATAGGAATACTTATTGCTTTTTCTCTTTCAATTATTGTAATATATGCATTAGAGTATTTTAAAAATACAATTTTTGTAACTGACGGCAGTTTTGTAAAACAAAGCCTCGCATTTATTGCTTTGTTATTAATTATTATAATCGTATACATTTTGAACGATAACTTTGAAAGTGATTATGGCTTTTGGGGTGCTATGGCACCCGTCTTTGCAAGTCTTTTCAGAAAACCTGCTAGTAGTAACTCAGAACTTTTCAAAAGCTTGGATGATAATCTGATGCACGTACTGAGGAAAACTTAAATTAAAGTATTTCTTTTACATTTTTTA
>JAQXZE010000043.1 GCA_029227055.1 Oscillospiraceae bacterium
ATCTTCTGTGCTCATAACTGCATTACCATCAGAAGTTACAAGTGCGTATGCACCTTCATCGGCTAATAAAGACATTCTAAAACTACCATCTTTTGTATAAGCTACAGTATCATTTCCTTTATCAATTACAAAGAACCCTTCACCTTGAATCGCTAAATCTGTTGGATTATCTGTTTGTGTAAGTGTTCCAGATGAATAGTTACGCGAATTTGCAAGTGCACGCACACCATGACCTACTTGGGACGTAGATGGTGCTGTATTATCAGCTGTACTTGCTAAATTAGCATATAATAAGCTTTTAAAGTTTGTTGTTTCCCTTTTATAACCTACTGTATTAACATTTGCTAAGTTATTTGCAATTGTATCTACGTTTAATTGTTGAGCTGTCATCCCTGATGCAGCTGTCCATAATCCTCTTACCATTGTTTATTTACCTCCTATTTATCACTTATGGTCTAGCTAATTCATTAACTGCTTTACCTAATAATGAATCATGTGTTTGTAATACTTTTTGATTAGCTTCATATGCTCTTGAAACTGTAATCATATCTACCATTGATGTTACTGAATTAACATTAGAAGTCTCTAAAAATCCTTGTAACAATTCACCTTTAAATTCTGTTCTTGGTGCTGTACTACTATATAAGTTATCATTCATCTTAGTTAATGCCCTTTTATCTTCAAAGTCTGCTAAATCCAATGTATCAATATACTCAGAGTTTAAATAAACTTCTCCATTATCTCTAATAATAATATTTCCACCTTGACTTAAGAAATCTTCACCAAAACTAATTGCCCCTTCTTGTCCCATAACGCTATAGCCTTCAGCTGTTACTAAATCACCATTTTGATTAATACTAAAGTTTCCATCACGTGTATAGGCTGTGCCATTTGGTGTATTGACTACAAAGAACCCATCACCTTGAATAGCCACATCTGCAGTCTCTCCCGTATTTCTCACTGAGCCTTGTGTAAATTGTGTATAAACCTCTGCAACTTTTGCACCTAGAGACATTGAACCAATCCTCTCATTATTAGGCTGATTATGTTGCATATCATTAATTCTCTTCATATATATTTCTTTAAAAGAAGTAATAACAGTTGTATCTTTCTTGTATCCTGTTGTATTTACATTAGCTAAGTCATTAGAAATGACGTCCATCTTTTTGGATTGTACATTCATTCCTGTTGCTGCCGTATACAAACCCTTAACCATATTTCATCCACCCTCTATTTTTAATATTTATTCCTTACCACCTTTTGCGTATCTATATTCAACCCACATACCAGTTCCTATAGCAACGCAGCTCATGGCATCTTCTGCAATAACTGTATGAATACCTGTTGCTTCCGTAATAAGTTTATCAAGTCCATATATCAGACTACCGCCACCTGTAAGTACAATTCCTCTATCTGAAATATCAGAAGAAAGTTCTGGTGGTGTTTCTTCTAATACACTACGAATACCATCAATAATGCCTTGAACACTTTCTTCCAATGCTTCTCTAATTTCCTCTGAATTAACTGTTACATGTTTAGGAAGTCCAGATACTAAATCTCTACCTCTTATTTCTATTTCGGCAGGAACTTCTCTTTTATATACACTTCCTACGTTAATTTTTATTTCTTCTGCTGTTCTTTCCCCAATAAGCATACTATATTTCTTTCTCATATACTTAATAATCGTCTCATCAAAATTATCCCCTGCAATTTTAAGTGACTTTTTAACTACGGCACCACCTAATGAAATAACTGCAATATCTGCTGTACCTCCACCAATATCTACAATCATACTTCCACAAGGTCTTGAAATATCTATCCCAGCTCCAATAGCTGCTGCAATAGGTTCTTCAATTGTATCTACAAATCTAGCCCCTGCTTGTCTTGTAGCATCCTCTACTGCTTTCTTCTCAACTTCTGTTACACCACTTGGGATACATACACCAATTCTTGGCTTAACAAGTCTATGTCCAATTGCCTTTTGAATAAAATATCTAAGCATTGCTTCTGTCGCATCATAATCTGAGATCACACCTTGTCTTAATGGTCTAATCGTTCTAATATT
>JAQXZE010000044.1 GCA_029227055.1 Oscillospiraceae bacterium
TCCATAAAATCTTGACCTCCTAAAATCTTGTGCTACCATCATATCAAATAGTTACAATGCAAGCAAATGTACGGAGAAATATGTGAGCCTTCAGCCGGATTCTAAGTGTGAAATTTAGGTTGGTTAAGAACATCCGCACCAGTCGAGAACCTCGACACGCAATTCGCGTAGTTGAGGTTCTTGCTTTTTATAGTTTTCAACCTCGCGTTTGAGGTTTCTTATGAGCATTTGGACCGAAAAAACCTCGTTCTATTGAACGAGGTTTTTGTTTTTATATGATTATAAAATGTAACCCCCAACCTATGTAAATAGGTTGGGGGTTAAGTTTAGAGAATATTAAAATATTTAGTTAATTATCTCTTGTAAAGAGGGCCATAAGTATTGCAAGCGCGATAATCCTGACCTTCCTTATCCATACCGAATGCATTCCAAGCAGCAGGACGGAATATATCATCCTCAGGAACATTGTGCATACAAACGGGGATACGTAGCATAGAGCACATTGTGATAAGGTCAGCACCGATATGTCCGTAAGAGATAGCGCCGTGGTTAGCACCCCAATTCTGCATAACTTCGTATGCAGTCTTGAAGGGAGAACCTTCCTTGCCATCGCAACGGGGAGCAAACCAAGTGCAAGGCCATGTGGGGTTAGTACGCTCCATAAGTGTATCAGAAACTTCGTCAGGAAGATTTACTGTCCAACCCTCAGCAATCTGTAAAACAGGGCCGAGACCTTTAACAAGGTTAAGACGAATCATTGTACAGGGCATTTCTGCCTTCGTTGTGTAGTGGCTTGAGAATCCGCCGCCTCTGAAGTTATCGAAGCCTGCTTCGCACCAAACTGTAGCGTCGGTCATCTTCTTGATATCTTCGTCGGTAACCTCCCACCACTTCTTCATAACAGCATTGCCGTTTTCATCGGTGCATACGCCTGCAGCATCAAGACAAGCAGCGCCGGAGTTAAGAAGATGGATAATACCGTTAGACTCAGCAGCCTTGCCTTCAAGCTTGTAGCCTGTTACACGCTCGGTAGCCTCGCCTGACCAGTATGTACGAACATCGGCGAAAATCTGTGCACGGTGGGTAAGGAGTCTCATAAAGAGCATACCAAGACCGTTTAAAACATCGTTTTCTGTAGCTAATGTGTAGGGCTCTCGAGCGCCTTCGTAGTCGAAGGTAGAGCTGAGAAGAGCCTCAGGGTAGTCACAGTTCGGCCAATGGTCTGTCCACTGACGCTGACCCTGGAAGCCGCCTGCGATTGCGTTATGACCAATCTTTTCTTCCTCAAACGCATCGGGAAGATTGGGGTTGCCTGCCATAAGGTCTTTAATAATGCAGTACATCTTAACAGTGAATTCCCACTGCTTTTCTTTTTCTTCGTCTGTAAACTTGATTCTGCGGTCTTTACCTAAGAATTCAACTGACTCAGGGTTATCGTCTCTGCCTTCCTTACAGTGTTCCTTTGTCCAAGCAAGAGCCTTCTGATAATCTTCTTCGTTATAGATGCCTTCTTCCATTCGGCGAAGGATTTCAACCTCGTCAACCGATTCAACACGCATACCTAGATAGGATTCCATAAAGTCTTGGTCGATAATAGAGCCTGCGATGCCCATACACTGAGAACCAATCTGGAGATATGATTTACCGCGCATGGTAGCAACTGCTATTGCAGCACGGCCAAAGCGTAAAAGCTTTTCCTTAACATCTTCGGGGATTTCGGTGATTTGGTCACGGTCCTGAACCTCATGTCCGTAGATACCGAAAGCGGGAAGACCCTTTTGTGCATGGCCTGCAAGAACTGCAGCTAAATAAACTGCACCGGGACGCTCTGTTCCGTTGAAGCCCCAAACACCTTTAATGGTCTGAGGGTCCATATCCATAGTTTCAGAGCCGTAGCACCAACAAGGTGTTACTGAAAGGGTAATGTCAACACCCTCTTTTTTGAATTTGTCGGCACAAGCAGCAGCTTCGGGCACACGACCAATAGTTGTGTCAGCCATAACAACCTTAACGGGTTCACCGTTAGAGTAGTGAAGATTCTCTTCGAAGAGCTTCTTTGCAGCATTCGCCATAGCCCAAACCTGTGGTTCAAGACTCTCGCGAAGCATCATCGGTCCGCGACGACCGTCGACAATAGGGCGGATACCAATTACGGGATAATCGCCCACATATCTGTTTTTTGCCATAGTAGTTACCTCCTATATGTATGTTTTTTTAATAGATATATTTAATTTTGCATATAGCAAAATATTATTAAACAACGCCTTTTTGAAGCATAATGTTTGCATAAATTGCGCTCTCGCTTGTAGCGATAACACAGTAGCATTCTTTGGCTACATCATAGAAATCAAAACGGTCGATATTGCCTACAGCATCTCTGCCTCTCTCGTCGTGATTTGCAACGATTTCAGCATATTTATCCCAAATGGGAGTTTCTACCTTACCCTTATCGCAGTCCATAAGCTGCATCAAGGTAACAGGCTTTTCAACATAAGTATCTAAGGGGAATACCTGTAATATAGCGTCAAGGATTTCAGGTACACCGTGACCGTCCATACGGATAACGATAGCATTTTTACCTATAGTTTCGGCAGGAAAATTACCGTCTGCAATGCAAATTTTGTCACTGTGACCCATTTCGCATAAAACCTTAAGTAATTCGGGGGATAAAATCTTAGGAATACCTTTTAACATAAAATCACCTCTGGCATTTTCTATCATTTTAACATATAAGTTTCTGTTTGTCAAAAACTTTACATGGGTTTTCATTGTTTATTTTAAAATTTTAAATATCATGCTGAAAAAAAGGCGAATTAGAGGGGTTCCTATTCACAGTAGAGTTGTATTTTACTTTGGCAGAGAGGCAAAATTAAGGTATAGAGAGCGGAAAATGCTTAGTGGATAGACTATAAAAGATTTATGTTGTATTATTAAGAGCAAGAAAAGCAAAGGTAAGGTAAAGGCTATGAGAAAAATAAAAATTGTTGCAGATTCGTCTGCTAATATGTTAGAACTCGGCGGTGTTGAGTTTACATCTGCACCCTTAAAAATTGTTACAGCGAAAACGGAGTTTGTAGACGATGCCACTCTTAATGTAAAAGAAATGGTAGATTTTTTTGATAAATATAAGGCTGAATCTAAAACATCATGTCCTAACACTTCAGGTTGGATAGAGGCTTTCGGTGATGCTGACGATATTTTCTGTGTCACTATTACAAGCGGATTATCAGGAAGCTATAATTCGGCGTGTGTAGCAAAGCAGACCTATGAAGCA
>JAQXZE010000045.1 GCA_029227055.1 Oscillospiraceae bacterium
CTTTCCATAGATTACTTGGCGGCGGTATTTTGGTGCAAAAACTATGTGATATTTGCAATTCCATTTCGTGTGTGCTAAACTATCTGTATCAAGTTTCATACTTGATTCCTCCTTCGTCTTTTTATTGTGGTTGGCAAACCCACTTATATTTTAGACGAAGGAGGATTCTTTTTTCTACTCATAGCTAAAGCTTTTTGGAACTACCAGCACAGCTGGTAGTATTCGTTACACAATGAAAAGGAAGCACGAATTTTTCGCGCTTCCTTTTTTACTGTCCTTTAGAGTACGACCCTAATCCTCAAGGTTTTTTTGTGCGTAGGGTTGATTCACGAATCAACCGTAAAATTTAGGGCAATTCGTGAATTGCCCCTACATTATATTTCTTATTTTAGTGATAAATAATAGTCTTTCATAGCCTTAGCGTCCTCCGCCTGAGTGCCTGCCGATTCGCAGATAAATACGGGGTAGCAGTTCTTTTTATAGGTAAGCTCCATAACAGGCTCGAAATCAGGTCCGTAAACGGTGTCCTCAAAGGTTAAATGACGCTTTTCGCCGCCTGTAGTGTACTCGATTTTTGAAAAATGGGAATGAAAGCTTTTAAGTCTATCATTTCCGAGAACGTTTTCGATTTTTTCAAAAACTTTTTTAAAATCGCTATAATTTTTTAGAACGCCTAAATCTCTTGCATTTAAATGCCCGAAGTCGATACAGGGAATAAGGCGCTCATCAAGCTTGCAAAGCTCTAAAACTTCGTCTAGAGTGCCGAGCTGATTTACTTTGCCCATAGTCTCAGGGCAGATGTGGATATGAGACAGCCCCTCATTATCGAGCGCTTTTATACTGAGGTTCATTGTATCAATCGCTAGAGATAATGCCTCTTCTCTTGAAATTTTACCGCAAGAGCCTGTATGAACAACAATTCTGTCACCGCCCATAGCGTTTACAGCCCTTGCACTCGCTAGTATATAGTTTACGGAATTAAGTCGCTTTTCCTCTTCTATAGAGGACATAGAGATATAATAAGGCGCGTGAAGAGAAAGGCGAATGTTATTTTCCTTTGCGATTTTGCCGAACACCGCTGCCTTATCAAGACCGATATTCACACCTCTGCCGCATTGATATTCAAAGGCATCAAGCCCCATTTTGACAAGATATTCGGGCACATCGGTGCTATGCTTATATCCCATTTTAGAAAAGCTTTCAGAATTTCCTGCAGGGCCGAAAAGAGCAGACATCTTTGTTAATCCTCCTTAAAATCGGTAATCCTTAGTTTTTTAATAATATACCGCTCAAGTCGTCTTTTCATTCTAAAACGAAGTGAACTTTCGGGTTTTATTGGTGTTAAAAGTATGGTGTGAAGTCCAACAATATTTCCGCCTAGGGTGTCGGTAAATATTTGGTCACCCACTATAGCGGCATTCTCCTTTTTAACGCCAAGACGCTTTAGCGCCCTTAAATAGCCAAACGGAAGCGGCTTTAAGCCGAGGCTTATAAAGTCTAGCCCGATTTTCTCGGCAAAGGGGGTAAGGCGCTTTTTTGTTGAATTTGAAAGGACGGTTAATTTTATACCGTTTTGGCGCATTAGGTCTAACCAACCCTTAAGTCCCTCGGTTAGAACTTGACCGTGATGGGTTGAAAGGGTATTATCAACATCTAAAATCAGAGCCGTTATATTTCTGTCTTTAAGGATTTTTGGGGTTATATCGGTAACCCTTTTTAGTTTTATATCGGGGCAGAGTATCATAATTACCTCGCAAAAAGTAAAATAATAAAGGCGGCTGCAAGCAACCGCCTTTTTAGTACACACAAAAACAGAGCGTATTAGCGGAACTTTCTCTTACGAGCAGCTTCCGACTTCTTCTTACGCTTTACAGAGGGCTTCTCATAATGCTCTCTCTTACGAACTTCCTGAATAACGCCGTCTTTAGCCGTTTGTCTCTTAAAACGACGAAGTGCGTTATCTAAAGATTCATTTTCTTTAATTCTTACCTGACTCACTTTAATTCCCTCCCTCCGCAAAAGTGCAGGGGTAATACTTGCAAAGTTCATTATACTATATTAGTAGCCTTAATGTCAAGTAATAGTTTTATAATTTTATACATAGGAATTTTTGGTTAAACAAACAGTGCTTCTTTCTCTGTATTTTCTTGTGTTTTGCGCTTTTTAGGGAGTTTTTCATTAGCATTAATAGGTACAATTTTTCTGAAAAGACAGGTGTGTCTATCGGTTATAACCCTATCCTCATGAAGCGAGCCGAAGTACCAATGCTTAAAGCTACAGGACTTTCCGATTTCCTCAAAATATCCGTTAAGCTTGTTTACGCGGTCGCTATCCCCTCGGCGTAGCAGCATAGCACTTTTAACGAGTGACGGCGGCTCGTGAGTTATTATATAATCAACTTTAAGACCCGCCTCATCGAGCGCCTCGGCGCCGCTTGCCATTTCGTCAGGCGTAGGTTCTTCTTCACGCCACCAAAGGTTTTGTTCAACGCGCATATCCTTATCGATGCTTTCTCCGCCGCCAAAGGTGAAAATGGTGGTGCCGTCAATATTAAAAATCTGACCGCGCATAAGGTGCAAAAGATTGCCTTTAATACGGTGCACCCGTCCGCCCTTCCAAACAGTGACTCGGGAGCGGTTGATTTTCGGTAGATTATCATGGGTGCCGTCAACAAAGGCGGTTATAAACTTGCGCTCGGCAAAAAAGTTTATAACCTCGGTTTCGGTTTTGCTTCCGTCAAATATGTATCCGAAATCTCCGCAAACTATTAAAATGTCACCTTTTTTAAGCTTTCTGAATTCTTTATCGTAAAGTCTCTCAAGACAACCGTGCATATCACCGGTAACATAAATCAAGAAAACTCCTCCAAATTTAAAGTTTTTAAAATTAGTACTTTTATTTTAGCAGAATATTATGTATAATACCTATATAAAATATGAATTTTTTTAATTATACTACATTTATGGAGATATTGCTATGATAAAAAAAATATTTTCT
The DNA here is from genome assembly GCA_029227055.1 of Oscillospiraceae bacterium. Lineage (GTDB taxonomy): Bacteria > Bacillota > Clostridia > Oscillospirales > Acutalibacteraceae > UBA737. The sequence continues at coordinate 2,998 of JAQXZE010000045.1, forward strand.
GTAATTTTAATAATTTTACTTATAATTGTGCCGATAAATGCGTCGGCGTATGAGGTTACGGGCTTTGACATAACCGCAAATGCAGGTATGCTTGTGTCTATGGATACGGGTGAAGTGCTTTATGCGAAAAATGAAAATAAAAAGGTATATCCCGCCTCTATTACCAAGATTATGACGGTAATTTTATATTTAGAGGACGAGCAGTACGAAGCTGAAGGCAAAATTACTATGACCGAGGAAGTTCTCAAAATGATTATGGGAACGGGAAGTGTTGTTTCAAACCTTAAAGCAGGGGAAACCTTCAGGCAAATTGATTTAGCGTATATGACCCTTATGTCTTCTTTTGGAGACTGCGCATATTTAGGTGCAATCTTTTATGAAGGCAGTGTTGAAGCTTTTGTTGATAAAATGAACGCCAAGGCTAAGGAATTAGGACTTAACGGTACTCATTATGCAAACCCCATAGGTCTTCACGATGAGCAGAATTACACAACGGTTGAGGATGTAAAAAAACTTACTCTTTATGCTCTTAAAAATCCAACCTTTAAAAAGATTTGTGAAACCTCGCGTTATGTTATGCCTGCCACTAATATGTCAGGCAAGCGCAGACTTTCCACAACCAACTTTTTACAGGATAACACAACAAACTATTATTATACCTATGCAAAGGGCGTAAAAACAGGCTTTACTGATGAGGCGGGAAGATGTCTTGTAAGTACCGCTTCCTATAACGGCTATAATTATCTTTGCATACTTATGGGTTGTCCTTATAATTTAGGGGTAAGGCGTGAATTTATCGAGAGCCGAGATTTATATAAATGGGCGTTTAACAATTTTGAATTCAAAGAGGTTGCGGACTCTGAAAATCCCGTTTGCGAGATTAAGGTTAATCTTTCTATGGAGAGGGATTTTGTAGCACTTTATATAGAAAAAGGTTTTGTGTCGGTACTTCCTAACGAAGCCGACGCATCAACTATAGTTATAGAACCGCACCTTATAGGCGAGAGTGTTGATGCGCCGATTAAAAAGGGTCAAAAGCTCGGCACGGCGGACATTATATATGCAGAAAAGGTGTTAGGCTCTGTCGACCTCGTTGCAGGTGAGGACATAAATCCCAATATTGTTTTACAGACTGCAAGGCTTCTAAAGGATTTCTTTACTTCAAGTTATATGAAGATAGTTTACATCATTTTAGCGGCGGCGATTATCATATTCATTATTATGGTAATAAAGCTTAATTCAGGCAGAACTAAAAAACGCAAGGTAAAATATATACCTATGGAAGACGAAAAACCAAAGCGCAGAAGATAAACTAAAACCCCGATGAATTCATCGGGGTTTTAAATTTGCTATTAATTTTCTTTGTTCTCGTACTTTGCAAGAACATTTTTGATGCGGTCAATCGGGTCTAGGAGACCGCTTATGGAGTTGTCGTTGTTGAGGGTATCAACAAGAAGAGCAATGTACTTTGACATATTTACACTTGTATACCATTCGCGAGATAAAAGCTCGGGGGTTTGATAAACGAGGTTTGTTGTAAACACCTTGTTTATATAGCCCTTTTCGTAATATTCGTCGAACTTCTCAAGTCCCTCAACGAAAAGACCAAAGGTTGAGAATATGAATATTCTGCCGGCACCCTTTTCCTTAAGCTTTGCGGCGATATCAAGCATTGACTCACCTGAGGAAATCATATCGTCGACCAAGATTAAATCCTTGCCCTTTATATCGTTGCCTAAGAATTCGTGAGCTTCAATGGGGTTTTTGCCGTTTACGATTACAGAGTAATTGCGGCGCTTATAGAACATACCAAGCTCTAAGCCTAAAACTGATGAGTAGTAAATGCAGCGACCCATACCGCCCTCGTCGGGAGAAACTATCATAGTGTGGTCACGGTCTATTTTAACATCGGGAACGGTGCGGAGAAGTGCCTTAATCATTTGGTATGTGGGATGTACATTATCAAAACCGTCAAGCGGGATAGCATTGTTTACGCGGGGGTCGTGTGCGTCAAAGGTGATAATATTCTTTACGCCCATATTAACTAACTCTTGGAGAGCTATTGCGCAGTCCATAGATTCGCGGGAAGAACGGCGGTGCTGTCTGCCCTCGTAAAGCATTGGCATAACAACTGTAATTCTACGAGCCTTTCCGCCGAATGCTGCGATTACACGCTTTAAATCTTGGAAATGGTCGTCAGGACTCATAGGAACGGTCATACCGTACATTTTGTAGTTTACATTGTAATTGAAGCAGTCACAGATGATATATGCATCAAGACCTCTGGCTGTATGATTTAAAACTGCTTTTGCCTCACCTGTTCCGAAACGGGGGCAATTAGGGGTTACAACAAAGGATTGGTCCTCGGGGATATTGCGCCATTGCTTTAAGTAGTAGTCAACATTAGTTGCAATATTTTCGCAGCCGCGCATACTAACGATTGCAAGGTCACCGTAAGGGGTGTGCTTAAAGCTTACATTACTCATACTTCACCGCTCCTACTGTATAGCGCGCACTATACAGTTGCCTTTCTTTTCTGGCGAAGGCAGCCATATTTTTTGAATTTTCTTTTTGCTCGAAAAAGAAAAAAATTTGTCATATATATAATAACATATTTTCACAATTATAAAAAGCCTTTTTTAAAAAAATTTTATATAATCTTTATTATTTTTGAACTTAATAATTTTATCTTTTTAACAAAAAATAGTTTGCTATAATAGTAGAGATTTGATATAATTAAAATGTATATATTTTAGGGGAGGAAATTATCTATGCCTAATGTAATTTTAATATCGCATACACCTATGCCTGAACATACCGTAGCGTCAGCTGCAAAGCTTTGCTACAGCTCGTCGGATATAAAGGATTTAAGAGAAAATCTTACCGACGAAAAGGCAGCCGCCTTTGTTGAAATGCTTGCTGAAATCGGTCACGAAAGCCCGATTGAGCACGCAAGCTTTACCTTTGGTATTGAGGGGGTTTCTAGGGCTTTTTTGGCGCAGATAACAAGACATAGAATGGCATCCTATTCGGTTAAAAGTCAGCGCTATGTAAATGAAAGCAGCTTTGAGTTTGTAACTCCTCCCGAAATTGCGGGCGATGCTGAGGCTCTTCGCCTTTACAAAGAGGCTATGGAGGACGACTGTAAAAAGTATAACCAAATTGCCGATATCTTAAAGAAAAAACATAAGAAAACCTTTTTAAGTGAGGGCAAGGACGAAAAAACTGCCGCTAGAATGGCAGAGAAAAAGGCTATTGAGGACGCAAGATTTGTGCTTCCCAACGCTTGCGAAACCAAAATGATTGTAACTATGAATGCAAGGTCCCTTTATAACTTCTTCCGTCACCGCTGCTGCAACCGTGCTCAGTGGGAAATTCAGGAGGTTGCGGACAAGATGTTGGCATTAGTTACCGCCGTTGCGCCCGAGCTCTTTAAAAAGGCAGGTCCGCCTTGCGTGGTTGGCCCTTGTCCTGAGGGTAAAATGTCCTGCGGCAAGGCAAAAGAGGTAAAACAGCGTTACGAGGAAATGAGAAAAAATGGGTAAACTTATTGTAATAGAAGGTCTTGACGGGTGCGGTAAATCTACTCAGCTAGCCCTCTTACCCGAGAGACTAAAGGAAAAGGGAATCGATGTGAAAAGTGTGTCTTTCCCTGACTATGATAATCCTTCAAGCACTCTTGTAAAAATGTATCTAGGCGGCGAGTTCGGCAAAAAGCCGAGCGATGTAAACCCCTATGCCGCATCGGTTTTCTATACCGTTGACAGATACGCTTCCTTTAAGCAGAATTGGGGAGAATTTTATAATAACGGCGGTACGGTAGTTTCGGGAAGATATACTACCTCTAACGCTATTCATCAGGCGTCTAAACTTGGTGAAGATGAGTGGGAAGGCTATCTTTCTTGGCTTTACGATTTTGAGTATAACAAAATCGGAATACCAAAGCCCGATATTGTAATTTTTCTTGATATGCCGGTTGAGGTTTCTCAAAAGCTTATTGAACATAGATATGATGAAAACGGCGGCAAAAAGGATATTCACGAGCTTGACACCGAATATCTTGAAAACTGCCGAAAATCTGCTAAATTTACCGCCGATTATTCAGGTTGGGTAACGGTTGATTGCAGTAAAAACGGAGAACCGAGAACAGTACAGGATATATCAGACGAAATTTTAGAGCATATATTAAAGCTATTTTAACGGAGTTTTTTATGGTTTATGTTTTTTTAGCCGACGGCTGTGAAGAAATCGAGGCGCTTTGCCCTGTTGATGTGCTTCGCCGTGCAGGAATTGAGGTTGAAACTGTGGGTGTTACGGGTAATACCGTAACGGGCTCACATAATATTGAAATCAAGGCAGATATAGCAATAAGCGATGCCGTTTTCGATAATTTAGAGGGAATAATTTTGCCCGGCGGTATGCCAGGTACCCTAAATCTCGAAAAGGATGAAACGGTACAGAAATTTATTGACTTTGCCGATAAAAACAACCTTTTGATAGGCGCTATATGTGCAGCGCCCTCTATTCTTGGTCATAAGGGAATTTTAAGGGATAAAAAAGCGGTTTGCTTCCCCGGTTTTGAAGAGGCCCTTGTAGGCGCTACAGTGCTGAATGTCCCTGCGGTAGCTGATGGGAATATAGTAACAGGCTGGGGCGCCGGCGGAGCTTTTGAGTTTAGCTTTGTAGTTTTAGAGGCGCTTACCGGCGATAAAGAGGCTGCTGATACTTTGAGTAAAAATATGAAGTTTAGCGGTTAGGGGGATAAAAATGGACGAAAACAAAAAAGAACAGGAAGGCTTTGAGGTTAACGAAAGCACTGAAGAAAAGGACGATTTTGTAATCGGACAAGGCTTTAAAATCAACGAATATGAGGAGCCCGAAGCACAAGCTAAGCCTAAGAAGAAAAATTACAGCACCCTTAAAAATATAATTTGGATTTTATGTATAATTGTAGTATCTATAGGTATTGCATTTGGCGTAATTTTCGTAGGGGCTGACTATTTAGGCATAGGCTTTGGCAGAGGCTATGATACAGTAATCGAAATTGAACCCGGATCAAGCGCCAAGGTGATTTCCGAAAAATTAGCTGATAGCGGTGCAGTAAAATGTCCTATAGTCTTTAGACTTTATGCAAAGCTTAAGGGCTACGACTCTCAGTTTAAATACGGCGTTTATAATTTTAATAATGAGGCAGGCTATGAATCACTCTCGATAATGCTTATCGAAGAGGGTGCAAAAATAGAGAGTGTAAGGGTTACAATCCCCGAAATGTCGAGCGTTGACGATATTGCTAAAATCTTAGAGGAAAAAGGCGTTTGCACTAAGAGTGACTTTATAAACGAGGTTCAAAACGGCGAATTTAACTACGATTTTCTTGATGTAGAGGATATTCCCGCTCAGAAGGTTTATTATAGGCTTGAAGGCTATCTTTTCCCCGATACTTACGATTTTTATTGCTACGATTCTGAGGAATGCGCTCACCTAGCGGTTGATAAAATGCTTTCTACCTTAAATTCAAAGCTTACATCTGATTTAAGGGATGAATTAAAGTCTGGCAAATATAGCTTGCACGAAATAATGACAATGGCGTCTATTATAGAGCTTGAGGCGGGCGGAAGTCCAAGTGAAATGAAAAATGTTTCGGCAGTTTTCTATAACAGACTTGAAAGCGATGAGTATTCAACCTTAGGCTCGTCTCCAACAAGAAAGTATCCTTACGGAAACGGAAAATATAATACTTATGAGATAAAGGGACTCCCACCAGGACCCCTTTGTTCACCGAGCTTAAGCTCAATTATTGCGTCGCTAAGACCTACAAAGAATTTCGATTACTACTATTTTGTAACCGATAAATCAATGAAGTTCTATTATAATGAAACACTTTCACAGCACAACAGTACAATTGCAAAGCTACAACGGGAGAACAACTGGATTTATGAAGACTGATATTAAAATACCCGAGCTTTTGTGTCCTGCGGGGGATTTACTGCGTCTTAAAACAGCGGTCGATTTCGGTGCTGATGCGGTCTATTTTGCAGGACAGGAGTTTGGTATGCGCACAGCGTCACCAAACTTTGCTAAAGAGGATATATTAGAGGGTATAAGATACGCTCACGAAAACGGTGTAAAGGTGCATATAACCTGTAATACATTGCCGCATGATGATGAAATCGCCCGCTTGCCCGAGTTTTTAGAGTTTATAAATTCTGCAGGGGCAGACGCCGTTATCGCGGCAGATTTGGGCAGCATCAGAATGGCAAAAAAATATGCGCCGAAGCTAGAGCTTCACGCTTCTGTGCAGTCGGGCATAGTAAACAGCGAAACCGCTAAAGCCCTTTACGATATGGGTGCTAAAAGGGTGGTATTAGCCCGAGAAATGTCCCTAAAAGAAATCGCATATCTTAGAGAGCATACGCCCGATGATTTGGAAATCGAAGCCTTTGCGCACGGGGCTATGTGTGTATCCTTTTCGGCAAGATGCTTACTTTCAAGCTATATGACAGGCAGAGATGCAAATAGAGGAGACTGTGCTCAGCCTTGCCGTTGGAGTTATTCTCTTATGGAGGAAACAAGGCCGGGTCAGTTCTTTAATATTACTGAGGATAAAAAGGGCACCTATATTCTTAACGCTAACGATATGTGTATGGCAGAGCATCTTTATGAGATGGCAAATGCAGGGATTGACAGTATTAAGATAGAAGGCAGAGCCAAAACCGAGTATTATGTTGCAGTTACTGCTAATGCTTATAGGGGTGCTCTTGATAGTCTTAAAAATGCTGACAGTAATTGGCAGGTGCCCGATTGGGTAATGGAGGAGCTTAATAAAATCAGCCACCGCACCTATTCAAAGGGCTTTTATTTTGGCAGACCTGAAAACGCCCAAACCTATCCTAATGCGGGCTATTTAAGGGACTATTCAATTGCCGCTATTGTTACAGGCTATGAGGACGGATATATAACCGCTACCCTTAAAAATAAATTTTTGAGGGGCTGCGAGCTTGATTGCTTGGAGGCAGGTCATATACCCTTTAAAATTCAGACCGATATTCTCTTAAACGGCGAAAATGAGGAGATTGATACTGCAAATCATCCTATGATGACTATAAAAATCCCCTTTGAGCGCCCTGTTAGAGTAGGCTCAATGCTTAGAATGAAGGTTTAATGTTAATAAAAATTACACCTTTCGGTAATACTTTTACCGAAAGGTGTGTTTTTTATGGAAAGGGAGCAAAGAACATTTAGTCTAAGGGTGATAATATGCTTTTTTCTTATAATGCTAGGGTTTTTAAGCTGCATTTTAAGAATTTTTGTTATAAGCACTAAGGAGGATTATAAAAATGCGGCAACAAAGCAGAGCAGTAAGAGAATAGAAATAGTGAAACTCAGAGGAACTATTTTCGATTGCAACAGAATTCCCATTACAAACGCGGAAAGTAAGCTTGTGGCGGCGGTAATACCGGGGGTTTATTCCGAAATAAATCTTAAAAACAGCGTGGATAAGGCGAGAAAAGCTGATATAGAGAAGCTTATTCGTCAGGGCGAGCCCTTTGTGACCGCTGTTGATAAAGAAATCAAAACCGAAACTGTAGCAACTGCAAGAGTTTACAGACACACTCTTAAAAATATGCCCGCCGCACATTTGATAGGCTATACAGATAGCTCTATGCACGGGGTAAGCGGACTTGAAAAAGCTTATGACGAGCTTCTTTATAGCGAAAAGAGTGTGTCGGCAGTATTTAAGACCGACGGCAGAGGAGGGCTTTTATACGGAGGCGGTGTTGAAATAGAAAATGATACCTCGGTTATAGCAAACGGGGTTGTTAGCACTATAGATATAAACATTCAGATAAAAGCCGAAGAGATAGCAAAGAAAATCGAGAAGGGTGCTATAGTGGTTGCCGATGCAAAGACCTCTAAAATCAGGGCGATGGTAAGTATACCAACCTTTGATGTCTGCTCGGTTGAGGATTTTTTAAACGCCAAAAATTCACCCCTTATTAACAGATGCATATCGGGGTATAATCTAGGCTCTGCCTTTAAGCCCTGTGTTGCGGCGGCAGCCCTTTCGGCTAATTACGGTTATAACATCGTAAACTGTAAGGGGTATCTCGAAATAGACGATAGAAGGTTTAACTGCCACGAGCGTTCAGGACACGGAAAAATGAATTTACTAAAAGGACTTATGTATTCCTGTAATGTCTTTTTTTACGATACCGCTATAAAGCTAGGCGGGGATAGAGTTTATAATATGGCGTCGTCGCTCGGCTTTGGAAACAAAATAAAGCTTGCCGAGAATTATTATACGGCAAAGGGTAATTTAAGCGAAAAGAGCGACCTTAAAAATAACTCTGAACTTGCAAATTTAAGTATCGGGCAAGGAAAATTAATAATTAGCCCCGTATCCCTTTTAACCCTTTATTCTGCAATAGCGGGTGACGGAAGCTATATTTTGCCGAGCGTCACCGAAGGCGTTTTAAAGGACGGCAGCTTTAAAGCTAGCGAGACCTCAAACCCCACGCAAGTTATGAGCAAAGAGACAGCAAAGAAGCTCAGAGGCTATTTAAAAGAGGTAGTTGAAAGCGGAACGGGTGTGTCGGCAAAGCCCAAAACCACCACCGCCGCAGGCAAAACCGCAACCGCCCAAACGGGCAGATATTTAAATGGGGTGGAAATAACGCATAGCTGGTTTTGCGGCTTTTTCCCCGCCGAAAAGCCCCGATATACCGTAATAGTTATGGTGGAGGGAGGTACGGGCTCAGCAAATATTTTTGCCCAAATCGCCGACGCCGTGACAGAAATTTATCCTGAAAAAAACGAGGATAATTGATATATTTAAATTGTTTTTGTAGGGTTGATTCACGAATCAACCGCGTTTTCGGGCAATTCGTGAATTGCCCCTACGATATAAAAAGACGGCTATATTTAGCCGTCTTTTTTGATATATTTTATTCGAATTTTAATTCGGAAAAATTCAGCAAATCATTTGGAGTTACCGATAAGCATTTGCAAATACAGGCAAGCTCGTAATCAGTAACCTGACGTTTGTTTTTCTCAATTTTACTTATCATTTGTTGGTCGATATTAACGTTCATAGTTTGCAGCTTTGCCGCTAAATTGCTTTGTGATAATCCTTTTTGTTCTCTTAATGTTTTAAGCTTTTCCGAAATTATGTTTTTATTATCGTAATAACATATTTTTTTCATAATATTATCATACCCTCAATACGTTATATTAATGTATTGACAATAACATAAAATTATGATATTGTTATGTTACATTAACTTAATAGAGTATTAATAAGTGTCAATTTGAGGGGAGAACAAAAAAATGAAAAGAATTTTAGCACTACTGTTAGCATTAATAATCGTATTAAGTTTTTCTGCTTGTGGTAAAGAAAAAGCAGAAAAATACTGCTCTAATTGTGGAGAAGCAATTTCAAAAAATGTCGCATTTTGTGAACATTGCGGTGAAGCGGTAAAAGAGACGGGTAGCAAAATTGAAGAAAGCGAAACTGATAAAAAAGTGGAAACAAGCAAACCCGCTGAAACGAGTAAACCTACTGAATCAAGTAAACCCGCTGTGTCGAGCAAACAAACAGGAACGAGTAGTTCTAGCACTACTAAACCTACAACACAAACCCACAAACACACCTACTCAAATTACAAGTGCACAGGCTGCGGAAACATGGATATAAATGGAATGTATAATTATTTTAAGGATTGGGTCATAAATAACGGTACTTTAAAGGGCGATTATGTTTGTTATTCAAAATCTGCAGACACTTATGGTGGATATAGCGAAGAGGATTTTTCCTTGTATTATTGGGCAGATACAAAGCAGATAGAATTTTGCTTACATTCTGTATTAGATGCAGAATATAGTATTAATTTTTATATTTATGTCCCTCAGAAATATAGTGGTAACTATGAATATATAACTTCTTATTATTATAGAGAAACAGGTGAAAGTGTTTGCGAAAGTAAAGGAAGTATTGAAGCTAAAACATTTACCAAAAAGCATCCACTTGATTCAAATAAATACATAGGTCCAACTAGTCTACAGAATGATTTTATGGAAATGAGCAGACAGGGAATTTGTGACGCACTTGATTGCTTAAAACAATTTTTGCAAAAAGAACGAATGGGGTATACCTTGTCTGATTTAGGCTTTAAAAAGTATTAAAAGGTGAAAAAGGTACACCGGAACATAGAGGGACGGTTCTATTGTGTTGTGGGGCAAGGGCTTGCTCTTGCCGAAAAATCAGATATAAAAAACGGCAGGAGTAAACCCCTGCCCTACGATGAAAAAAGACGGCATTAGCCGTCTTTTTTGCACTGCGTTCCGTCGTGTTTTATTTCATAGTTTTCCTTATAAATTAAATCTTCAATAAATACAAATTCATACCCCTCGTCTTTAAGGCATTTTAAAATAGAAGGCAAGGCTTCGGGGGTGTGGTCGGCGTCGTTATGGAAAAGGACGATTGAGCCGTTTTTAACCTTTGATGTTACCCTTTTGCAAATACTCTCAGGTGTGGCATTATCCTTCCAATCTAAACTATCAACATACGAAACAAAAGTAATATAATATTTTTTGTGTTTTCCCCTCTAGAGCGAGGCGGTGCCTCGCTCTATTCACCCCTTTCGTTCTTTATCCCCAAAGAACCAAGGGTTTGAAACTTCGCTTGATGCTCGTTTCAAAAGGTTTATGTTATTATTTTTACTGTGTTTTATGTTATGCTCAATCTTCGATTTAATTTTTAAAAGTGCAAACGGGAGCAGAGCAGAGTGGAGTGAGCAGATGATAGAGTTTCCCCTTGCAAAAAGCAAGGAAAAACTCTAATTAGTGAAACGGTGTGCTTTCGCTTTCGTTCCGTTCGCATTGTGGTTTAAGAGTTAGGTTTTTTCATTGCCTACTATTGCAACCCTTTAGGGAAATCTCACTCCGCCCTTGATTTTATACAATAGTTCCTTTTTCAGAGGTTCCACCCGCACAGTTCCCTTTTTTTACTTGGTGCTAAATTCGTATACTGACAACCTATCCAATATCGACAATTTGAGAAACCACACTCAAACCGCCGAGACGATTTATTACTTATGCTCGCCCACACACGAATTATTTTAGGGTGCTTATCGGTGTTATGCACCGCCTAAACCAATCAAAAGAAAAAAGTCCTATCAATTACTTACCGACAGGACTTTGAATTTTTAAGTGCTTTATCATACTTATATCAAAGTTCATTGCTTATAGGCAAGTAATGAACCGAGACTTAATTCCAATTCTGTGGAATTAGGTCTTTTTTATTTAATTTGATTTAAGTATGTTTGTTGAGTTTGAAAAATGAGAAAACATTTTTAATTTGGCTTTACACTGAAAATATTTTGTGCTATAATAAATGCACCACACTTAAACTTTAAATCTCTTTTTTTCAACAGAAATTGCATTTTTCGCATTTCTGTTGAATGTAGATAAACTTTTTGTGTGGTAGCAAAACGGAGTTTCGCATTTTTCGTGTGTGTAACTTCGGCTGCACACACTTTTTTGTTTTAGCGGATAAATAATATAAAGGAGTTTTAAAAATGGCATATAATAAAGGATATTTGGCAACACTTAAAGGCAGCAAGGTTACTTTTAAAGTAGTGAATTCTTTTCCAGATTTAAAAGTTCAATTTGTAGACTCTTTTCCCGATTATAAAGTGAAAGTTTCTAATAGTCGCTCATTCGCAAAAGAAACAATAAAAATACAAGTAGTGAATTCTTTCCCTGATGTTAAATTAAAAAAAGTTACATCGTTTGGAGATTTTGAAGCATATTTCGAATGATTTTTATATCCGCTAAAACAAAAGATTAGGAGAAAACGATGGAAAATATTTTCTTAAACGATATTTTAAATATCGAATTTTCTGATTACTGCAATTGGACGATATGTTTAAATAATGCAAATGACGAAGGAATATATTCTTTTGATGAAAATCCAAAAAGATTACTAGAACATATTTCTTGGAAAAAACATGCTAAAAGCAATGTCAGTTTTAGGAATATAAATACAAAATTTTGTTTGCAATTTATAAGGCTTGATAAGGAAAATAAATTTAATCAGTGGTTATTTTTGGGTGCTTTTATTGTAAATGGGTATAAAACTTTTAATGATGGTCACGAGGTTTATAATTTAACCCCCATCAAAAAATATGAAATTTATTCCGAAAGACTCATTGTTGAGTTTTCTAAAAAGCAGGGTCCAAAACAAGCCAAAATTGATATTTCAAACATTGAAACAATTAAAGTTGTAAAAATATTAGAAAAGAAATACAATCAAGTAAATTTGTCTTTTGATGGATTTGATAAAATTTCATTAGAATTTATAGAATTGAAAAAAATAATAAATTCTAATGTTGATAATTGGCGAGAATTACTCTCAAATGTTAATGCCATATACTGTATAACAGATATGTCCAACGGCAAATTATATATTGGAAGTACCTATGGTTTTAATGGTGTGTGGCAAAGATGGAGTTGTTATGTAAATACAAATGGGCACGGCGGAAATGTTGAACTAAAAAAACTTCTTTTAGATGACAATATATACAAGAAAATTAGCGATGATAAAAATTATGCAAAAAACTTTAAGTTTTCATTATTAGAAGTGTTTTACAATAAAAACGGAAATGCCAATTACATATTAGAAAGAGAATCATATTGGAAAAAAGTTTTTGAATCTAAAAAGTTTGGATACAACCTAAATTAGTGCTTCAACAAATTACTTTTACACTCACTATGATTAGAATATAAGATATGAGGGAATTTGTTTTCTCTCATATCTTTTTTTGTTCGTTGATTTCCTTTTGCAAGGTTTCATATAATGCTTGAATATCTTGTTCAACCGCTTTTCTTTTTTGCTCTAAATCGTAAAGTGTTTCGTTCATTTTCGTTTGCTCCTTTCCGTTTTCTTTGCAATAAATATGAGTGATATTTTTTGCAAATGCTGTCTGCAAGACCTTATAGGTTTAGTATAAACCGTAGTAAGTCATATTTCTGCGAAATAAAAACAGTTTTAGCATACTGATTTTATAGAGCAGAGATATGACCGCACGAAAAGGCACCGTTTCCCAAGTGGTTTTTTGTAAGGTTAAAACGGCAACACCTTTCCTTTCGTGTGTGTTGCCGTTCCTTTGCTCTTGAATAAAAAGCAAAGGAGTTTTGATATGAGCAACTATGCAATAATGCGATTTCAAAAATACAAAATCGGTAGTGTAGCAAATATAGAGCGACACCAAAAACACCGAGACCGACTACACAACCGAGCACACCCAGAACGAGAAAAAGAAAACATTTCATATAGTCAATATAATGAAACAATGACAAAGACATTAAAAAGAGCAATTAAAGCTCAAGAGAAAACAACGGGTAGAAAAGTCCGTAAAGATACTGTTGTATTAACGGAATTTGTTTTGACTTTTAGTCCAGAAATGGAAGACAAGATTGATAAAAATGAGTGGATAAAGGCAAATGTTAAATGGTTATGTAAGACATTTGGAAAAGATAAATTACTCAAACTTTACACCAATGCAGATGAAAAAACATTTCACATCCATGCCTATATTTCCACCTATCACAATGGAAAGTTTAATGCGAGTAAGTATTTCGGAAAGAAATCTCAAATAATTGCACTCCAAGATAGTTATGCGGCTGATATGGCACAATTTGGTCTTATTCGTGGTGAAAGCAAAGAAATCACCAAAGCACGACACCAAACACTTGATGAATGGCATAGAGTGGAAAGTGAAAGACTTGAAAAAGAACTTATTGAAATGGCAAACAATGTTTTATCAGAAGAAAAGGAAATTGTACCGCAACCCATTGAAAGTGATATTTTTGATGAATTGAGGTAATTGTATGTGTAATGATTCTAATTATGAAAAAGAGTGTTTAAGGTGTAATGTTGAGAAATGGAAAAAGGCACTCCGTATTGCAGAAATACGAAAAGAAACAAACTGCACCTACGAACAGGCCGAGCAAAAATATAATGATGAAAAAGCAAAAAAAGATATGCAGAATGATTGAGAAGTTCTGCATATCTTTTTTGTTATATCTTCCACTCTATTGTATAATCGCCGTTTTCTTCGAGTAAAACTCGTTTAATAAGTTTTCGGTAAATTTCCTTTGCTTTTTCAACATCAGCAAGTTCAATTTCAATAATATCAAAATTAAAGGCTTCATATCTAATAGGAGTGAATGTTGAAAGTTGTAATTCCTTTTGCTCTATCTGGTCTTGTATTCTTTCAATGGTATCTGCAAATGCTTTTTCTAATTTGGTTTTACCACGAGAAAGGGAAACAAGATTATCCCTTTCTTCAACTAATTTATTTAACTCTTCTTCAATTTTTTTATAACCTCTTTCGCTTTCTTCAACTCGTTCTGCCAAGTGTTTTATAACATCCAAAACCTTTATACGAATACTTTTTCTTAATTCTTCGAAATCAACTGTTTTAAACTGTGCATCGCAACTATGCAAGCCACGATTATTATAGCAATCTAATTTAGGGTCATTGTAAATCTTGATAGCATATTCACATTTTGCACATTTCAAAAGACCTGCTAATTCTTTCATTCGTGTGGGTGCATTCGCTCTTTTGATTTGTTGGTTTTGTGCCAACCGTTCTTGCACCTTTACAAATTGTCTTGATTTTATTACACCCTTAAAATTGGTTAAATAAACCGTTTGTTCAGATAAGTCAGTATATTTTCTTGTGTTGTTGTTTGCAACTCTTTTACCGACAATTACTGCAGAACAAGTTCCATCCCATTCTTCTATGGGGTTAAGTATTTTTGCCTTTCTTGTTTTGAAAAACTTGTATAATGTTTCATCTGCTATTGCATAAACAGGGTTTTGTAAAATGCGACCGATAGTAACATTGTCAAATGCTTTTCGTTTTCTGCTTTGGTATCCCTTGCTTTCAAGTAATCTTGCCACCTTGCCAAGAGACATTGAAAAATCATCTTCATAATGGTTAAATGCTAATTTAACGGCAGTGATTTCATCATTCACTCTAATAAGTGTTGGTATATTGTTTTTTGTTCTTCCGTTTTTAAAACCGTATGGTGCAGGTCCTCCTGCCCATCTGCCATCCTTTATTCGTTCATAGTAGTTGTCTTTAACACGGAGTTGAATTGATTCTCGTTCCATTTCTGCAAAAACCATTGCAATTTTTAACATACCTCGACCCATAGGGGTAGTAGTGTCAAAGGTATCATTTACAGAACAAAACTCGATTTTATGCTCATTAAAGATTTTATACATACTCATAAAATCTAAAAGATTTCTACTTATTCTATCAAGTTTATAAACAACGATTTTTGATATTTTGCCACTTTCTATATCTGCCATCATTCGTGTAAAATCAGGTCTATGGATATTCTTTCCCGAATAACCTTTATCCTGATATGTCTCAATCGTTTCAGAGTGTGGGCTGGCATTTATGTAATTGGTGCAAAGGTTAATTTGGGTTTCTATTGAAAGACTGTCTTTCTTGTCTACCGACTGTCTCGCATATATCGCTATCACTTTCTACATCCCCTTTTTTTGAAAATATAATATCAAGTATTTCTTTGAAAATCCTATCTTTTTCACTGCTTGAAGCACCACAAAAGATATCTTTCCCTTGCATATTATATCACACTATTACTTTTGTTGCAAGTGTTTCCACATCCCACTGGATTGTATACATATCAAGTCCCTCTGTGGCGGTTAGCACCATATCGTCATAGTCGCCGTAAGGGGCTCTGAGAAGAGTAGGGCATTTGCCCGTTATCGCCTGTATTTTTTCGTTGCAGGCGGTAAGCTCGTTTTCCATTTGGGTTTTGGAAAGCTGTGTCATATAAGGGTGGGTGTTAGAGTGGTTTTGTATTTGGTGACCGGCATCACTCAACTGTTTTACCGACTCAGGATATTTATCCACCCAAGTTCCAACTACGAAAAAGGTTGCGGGTACATTGTATTCCTTTAAAATTTTTATTAAGGTTTCGGTGTCGTCATTTCCCCACGATAAAAGTAAAAAGGTACAAAACAAACCCACAACACCGATTTCCCCTGTGTTGTGGGTTTGACTTTACTTGTTTCTCAATCTATCTACCAATGACTGAATATACTGTTTATCCTTTTCGGATAACCCCGAAATATCTATTGTTTCGCTCTTTTCTATGCCGAGCAATACGTCTGTACTGATACGGAGTGCTTTTGAAAGTTTAATAAGAGCTTCTAATGACGGCGTTCTATCTCCAACCTCGTAAAAACTGATAACACTATTTTTAACGCCAACAAGTGTGGCAAGTTCTTTTTGAGTTAATTTTCTCTCTTTGCGAAGTTTTCTTAATCTATCGCCAAAATCTACCATATCGTACACCTCAATTCCACTATTATTTTAACCTCATTTAATATACAAATGGTGGATTTTTAATGATTAAAATTCTACTAAATAGTTGACTTTTATATAACTTAGTAGTATAATGTTGAAAAGTGAACTTTTATGTCGCTAAAAAATTAAAAAGGGGTTATGAATAATCATGGCTAAAAAAGAAAGAAAAAAAGAAAAATTGTTTGAAGAAGTACAATTTCAAGACATTGAAAGAGCAAAAAGAGAAGTTAAACTTGCAAAAGTTAATCAAATCAGAATATTGATAGGTTTTATTATTGCAATTGTTTCTACTATTTTTACCGCTATAGCGATTTGGGGTAATGCAGAAGATCCTAGTAAGTTTTGGCTTTTAGCTGCTTTTTTTGCTATTCCTGCTTATTTAATCGGCGGTGGTATTTTCAAAGCTTTAGGTGTTGCTTGGAAAATAACAAAAATCGGTTGGTTTTTAATTCCTGTATTCCCTGCTGATGTTCTTATTGCTCTTGCATGCTTCTTCTTTGCAGTTCTTGGTCTTTTGTTTATACCTGTTATATTTGTTGGCATCAATTACGTGCAACACAAAAAAACTTTGGATGCCGCAACAAGTTATTTAGCACTGTGCGGTCAAGTTTTTGAAACAGCTACTACCGAGGAATAAATATTATACAATTAAAAAGGCTATGCTTCGGCATAGCTTTTTTCTATATATTACAAAGTTTACTCCACTTGGCCGCCGCCCCCAATAACTAATGGCTCTGCCGTTAGTGATATTGGGTTATTGACATTGTCAAGCCCCCGTTTTAATCATCTATAATATCAGTAAACAAGCCAAAGGGGGCAATAGCAATGGAAAACAACGTAACAATATCAACACACAACGGCAGCCAAGTGGCACGTCAACACAATTTGCGAAATCCAAAGGTTATAGCAAAGGAAGACCACATAGACCCGAACGGTCATTTTGAGGTGTGGTTGGATGAAGATCCAAAAACCGCCTACGAAAGACTATTCGGAAAATCCGTCCAAGAATATAACGAAAAGCAGACACGTGAAGACCGCAAGATTACCGACTATTATAAGCAGATTTGTGAAGACAAAAAGAAAAAGCCCGTTTATGAACTAATTATTGGTATATATGGCAAAAAAGCAGACGGGACACCAATCTGCAGTAAAAATGACGGAAAAAGAATACTCCGAGCATTTGTCGAGGATTGGGAAAGAAGAAATCCGCAGTTGAAACTTTGCGGCTTATATTATCATTGTGATGAGTCTGTAGGTGTGAACGGATCGCAAGTCGGACACGTTCATATTGATTATATCCCTGTCGGTGACGGGTACACTCGTGGAATGAGTATGCAAAGTTCGTTATCCCGTGCGTTAGAGCAACAGGGATTTGAATCGCAAGTACTAAATAACACGGCACAAATGCAATGGGAAAGTCGGGAAAATCAGTTTTTGGCAACCCTTTGCACACATGCGGGTTTTGAGGTTATACGTGGCAATGGCAACAAAGAGCATTTAGACACCGCCACCTATAAAAAG
>JAQXZE010000046.1 GCA_029227055.1 Oscillospiraceae bacterium
AAAGGCTATTAAGGAAGCTGAGGCTTACAACGGTCCTTCTATCGTTATTTGCTACTCTCCTTGCGAGATGCACTCTATCAAGGGTGGTATGGTTAACTGCCAGAAGGAAATGAAGAAGGCTGTTGCCTCTGGATATTGGGATCTCTTCCGCTATAATCCTGCACTTAAGGCAGAGGGCAAGAATCCCTTTAGTCTTGATAGCAAGCCTGCTACTGCAGATTATAAGGAATTCATCCTTGGTGAAGCTCGCTACTCTTCACTTACACGCTCATTCCCTGAGCGCGCAGATGCTCTCTTCGAGCAGGCAAGCGAGGCTGCAAAGGCTCGTCGCGCTCACCTTGAGAAGCTCGTTGAACTTTACGGTAAATAATTTTAAATAAAGTTATCTGCTAAAATAAAAACAGACGGCTGATTTTCAGTCGTCTGTTTTAATATGTATAAAAAGAAAAGCCATCGAAAAACGATGGCTTTTAAAATTTTACTTAATATTAGTTCTCGCTGTAAATTACTGTAACATCGGGGTGAAGCTGAAGAATAGATGCAGGAATTTGTGGGTTAATCGGTCCAAAGAAAGCTTTTTCTAAAATATCCTTCTTGTTAGCACCGTTTGCAACTAAAAGCACCTTTTTAGCCTGCATAATAGAAAGCATACCCATAGTTACCGCCTTTTTTGGTACTAGTGATTTATCCTCAAAAAATCTTGCATTTGCATCGATTGTAGAGGGGTGTAGGTCAACCACATGAGTTTCCTTAGTAAAAATACTGTCGGGCTCGTTAAAGCCGATATGACCGTCAATACCGATGCCGAGTAACTGTAAATCAATACCGCCAAAATCTTGAACACGCTTGTCGTATTCTGCACATTCTTTATCATAATCTGTAGCGCAACCGTTGGGAACGTATGTGTTCGCTTTATCAATATTGACGTGATTAAAGAGGTTGTTGTTCATAAAGTAACGGTAACTCTGGTCGTGATTGCCGTCAAGACCTACATATTCATCAAGGTTAATTGATTTAACAGTGCTAAAATCAATTTTACCGTTGTTATAATCTTCAATAAGGCGCTTATAGGTGCCGATAGGGGTAGAGCCTGTTGCAAGACCGAGTACACAGGTAGGTTTCATAATTACCTGAGCTGCAATAATGTCGGCTGCTTTAGCGCTTAATTCATCGTAGGATTTAATAGTGATAAATTTCATAAGAATACTCCCTTTATAAAATAAACTAAAGATATTATACTATAAATTATATCCGTTGTAAAGAATTTTAGACTATCTTTTCTCAAGAGAAATATATTTTCTTCTTTTTTTGACATTCATATATGCAGGTCTAATTATCTTTCCGCCGTTAATTATTTCTTCCATTCTGTGTGCCGACCAACCCGATATTCTGCCTACAGCAAATATGGGGGTGTATAATTCGTGCGGAAGTCCTAGCATATCGTAAACAAATCCGCTGTAAAAATCTATATTAGCACTAACTCCTTTATAAATCTTGCGTTCATCGGAGATGATTTGTGGTGCAAGTCTTTCTACAGTCGAGTATAAGGCGTATTCGTTTTGAAGACCTTTTTCATCGGATAACTGCTTTACAAAAGAACGGAAAATCTCAGCTCTTGGGTCAGAAACAGAATAAACTGCGTGACCCATACCATAAATTAGTCCCGCTTTATCAAAAGTTTCCTTGTGAAGAATCTTTTTTAGGTAAGCTTTAATTTCTTCTTCGTCTTTCCAGTCTGAAACATTGGCTTTGATATCTTCAAACATTCTTGATACTTTTATGTTTGCTCCTCCGTGCTTAGGACCTTTGAGTGATCCTAAAGCTGATGCGATAGCAGAATAGGTATCTGTACCTGAAGAAGAGACTACATGGGTTGTAAATGTAGAGTTATTACCTCCGCCGTGCTCTGCGTGTAGAACTAAAGCGATATCTAAAATTTTAGCTTCTAGAGGTGTAAATTTATTATCTTTTCTAAGCATATATAAGATGTTTTCTGCTGTAGAAAACTCGGGCCTTGGCTCGTGTATAAAAAAGCTTCCGCTTTCATTCAAATAGTAGTTATACGAAATATATCCGTATACTGCGAGTAAGGGGAAAGTTGCTATGAGCTGTAAGCACTGTCTCAAAACATTTGGCACAGAGGTGTCGTCAGGAGTTTTGTCATAGGAATAAAGTGTTAAAACACTTCTTGCTAAGACATTCATCATATCGCTTGAGGGGGCTTTCATTATTATATCGCGAACAAAAGAATGTGGGAGAGAGCGGTATTCATTGAGAGTATTTTTAAATTCGGTGAGTTCGGCTTCGGTTGGCAGTTCACCGAAAAGCAACAGATATGTTACTTCCTCAAATCCAAAACTTGATGAACTATTGAAGCCTGATACTAATTCTTTAATATCATAACCTCTATAATAAAGCTGACCGTTGCAGGGCATCTCAAGACCGTCTACAGTTGTTTTAGAAACTATTTCCGAGATTTCGGTAAGACCTGTCAAAACACCTTTTCCTGATAAATCTCTAAGACCCCTGAACACCTTGTGCTGTTCATAAAGCTCGGGGTTGATTTTCCCTGTATTTAAAGAAAGGTTGGAATATTTTAAAATGGTTGGTGTTATTTCTGAATAGTTTTTATTTTCGGGCATTTCTAACCTCCATGATTATTATGAGGTCATTATAGCATTTTTTAGTAAAAAAGAGATTAAATTTTTGTAAATATTTGGAAAAGTTAAAAAAATAACAAACTTTTAACGAGAAACTTAAGTTTTCAAGAAAACTTTGTATATTTTTTAACAATCCTATTGACATTTGAAATGTTATATTATATAATAGTGCGCATACAGATAAAAAAGGGAAGTTATTCCCATTTTGGAGGTAATTATATGTCAAGAGTTTATAATTTTAGCGCAGGTCCTTCTATGTTGCCTGAAGAGGTTTTAAAAACTGCAGCAGCAGAAATGATGGAATATGGTGAGTCAGGTCAATCCGTTATGGAAATGTCCCACCGTTCAAAAGAATATCAGGCAATCTTTGATGAAGCAGTAGCAGATCTTCGTGAGATAATGAACATTCCCGATGATTATGAGGTTCTTTTCTTACAGGGTGGTGCTTCTACTCAGTTTGCGATGATTCCTTTAAATCTTATGACAAAGAACGGCAAGGCAGATTACATAATTACAGGTCAGTGGGCAAATAAAGCTTATAAAGAGGCTGCTCGTTACGGTGCGGCTCGTGAGGTTGCATCTTCTAAGGATAAGACCTTTAGCTACATTCCTAAGACCACCGCTGCAGACTTTGATAAGGATGCAGACTATGTTCATATTTGTATGAACAATACCATCTATGGTACAAAGTATAATACTCTTCCCGATACAGGTGATGTTCCGCTTATAGCTGATATTTCAAGCTGCATTTTGTCTGAGCCTGTTGATGTTAAGAAGTTCGGTATGCTCTATGCCGGTGCACAGAAGAATGTTGCTCCTGCAGGTGTTACTATTGTTATTATCCGCAAGGATTTAATCGGTAATGCAATGGATATTACTCCTACAATGTTAAACTACGCAACACATTCTGAAAACGGCTCTATGTTTAACACACCGCCTTGCTATGCAATTTATATTGCCGGTCTTACATTTAAGTGGATTAAGAAAATGGGCGGACTTGAAAAGATGAAGGAAATCAATGAGAAGAAGGCAAAAATTCTTTATGATTTCTTAGATAACAGTAAGCTTTTCAAGGGTACTGTAGTTCCTGAGGACCGTTCACTTATGAATGTACCTTTCGTTACAGGCAGTGACGAGCTTGACGCTAAGTTTGTAGCAGAATCCAAAAAGGCAGGCTTTGTTAACCTTAAGGGTCACCGTTCTGTTGGCGGTATGCGTGCTTCTATCTATAATGCTATGCCTATCGAGGGTGTAGAAAAGCTCGTTGAGTTTATGAAGAAATTTGAGGAGGAAAATGCATAATGTTTAAGATTAAAACATATAACAAGATTTCTAAAAGCGGTCTTGAAGTTTTTGACGATAAGTATACTATCGGTGATGAAGTAGATAATGCTGACGGTGCGATTGTTCGTTCTGCCGCTCTTCACGACGAATTATTTCCTGACACCTTAAAGGCTATTGCCCGTGCAGGTGCAGGTACAAATAATATTCCGATTGAAAAGTGCTCTGAACAGGGTATCGTTGTTTTCAATACCCCCGGTGCTAACGCTAATGCGGTTAAAGAGCTTGTTCTTGCAGGTTTGTTCCTTTCTTCCCGTAGAGTAGTTTCGGGTATTGAATGGGCAAAAACCTTAAAGGGCAACGGCGCTGAAGTTGGTAAGATGGTAGAAAAGGGCAAGGGCGCATTTGCAGGCCCTGAAATCAAGGGCAAGTCCTTGGGTGTTATCGGTCTTGGTGCTATTGGTGTTATGGTGGCAAATGCCGCAAATCACCTCGGTATGACCGTTTACGGCTATGACCCTTATCTTTCTGTTAAGTCTGCTTGGAACTTAAATCATAATGCAGTTTATATCAACGATATAAATGAAATTTATGCAAAGTGCGATTATATTACTATCCATGTTCCGCTTACAGACGGCACAAAGAATATGATAAACTCCGCTACAATTGCTA
Organism: Oscillospiraceae bacterium; assembly: GCA_029227055.1. Lineage (GTDB taxonomy): Bacteria > Bacillota > Clostridia > Oscillospirales > Acutalibacteraceae > UBA737. The sequence continues at coordinate 4,614 of JAQXZE010000046.1, forward strand.
AGATGAAGGACGGCGTTCGTATTCTTAACTTCTCTCGTGCGGCTCTTGTAAACGATGCAGACCTAAAGGCAGCATTAGAAGCAGGCAAGGTTGCTTCTTATGTGACAGATTTCCCGACCGACGATGTTTTAGATGTTGACGGCATAATTGCTATTCCTCATCTTGGCGCATCTACACCTGAATCTGAGGATAACTGCGCATCTATGGCTGCAAAAGAGCTTATCGACTATATCGAAAACGGTAATATTGTAAACTCTGTAAATCTACCTGAAGTTACAATGCCGAGAAGTGCAGAACATAGAATTTGCGTTATTCATAAGAATATTCCGAATATGCTTAACAGCATTACAGGAACCTTCGCTGCTGACGGTGTAAATATCGAGAATATGCTTAATAAGTCCCGTGGTGACTATGCATATACAATGCTTGATACAACCGCTACAGATGTTAATGCGGTTGCAGAAAAAATTGCTGCTATCGACGGCGTTATCAGAGTTAGAACTATCTAATTTGAGTTAAAATCAATTACCCCATACAGTTTATGGTTAGGCCGTTAAACTGTATGGGGTTTTAATATATTAATATAATATTAAATATTATAAAATATTGTTGCCGAAAGGACTTTACTATGATATAATACTGTATAAATGGAATTGTATGCTTTTTTTGAAGTGTTGAGGTGATTGTGCTTGAGAATTTTAGGAATAGACCCCGGTTATGCGATTGTAGGCTACGGTATTGTTGATTACGATAAATACAAGTTTTCTACTGTGGCATACGGTGCCGTTACAACCCCTGCAGGCACTTCATTTGAGTCAAGACTTGATATGATATATAATGACCTGATAACTATAATCGATAAGTACAAGCCTGATGCGATGGCAATAGAGCGGCTTTACTTTAATACCAATACCACAACTGCAATTGATGTAGCACAGGCAAGGGGCGTAATTTTACTTGCGGCCTATCAGAGAGGTCTTACCATAAACGAATATACACCGCTTCAGGTAAAACAGTCGGTAACGGGCTACGGAAAGGCAGAAAAACGACAGGTTATGGAAATGGTAAAGAGCATTTTAAATCTTAACGCTATCCCAAAGCCCGACGATACGGCAGACGCCTTAGCAATAGCCGTTTGTCACGGACATTCTGCAGGAAACCTTTACGGAAAAATTTACAGAGAGGTAAAATAAAAATGATCGCATCACTTAGAGGAAAACTTATTTTTAAGGATGAAAATATAGCAGTTATTGAGTGTGGCGGTGTAGGTATAAAATGTCTTATTCCTATGACTACAGCAGCCACTTTACCACCAATTAATGAAGAGGTTTTTCTCTTTACGCATATGTCCGTAAGGGAAGATGCCCTCGATTTGTACGGCTTTTCTTCTGATGCAGAATTAAAGGCTTTTAAACTCATAACCTCTGTAAACGGTGTTGGTGCAAAGATAGGTCTTGCAATACTTTCTCAGTTTGAAAGTGATAGGTTGTTTTTAATAATCGCAAGCGGGGATGCGAAAACTCTTACTGCGGCAAGCGGTGTAGGTTTAAAGCTTGCTCAAAGAATTGTACTTGAATTAAAAGATAAGGTTGCGCCCTTTGGCAGTGGGAAGAACGATACGGTTATTGCTAATACCCACGCGGCAACAGTAAATTCTGCATCTAAGGAAGCAATTGAAGCGCTTTGCGCACTCGGATACACTCAAAGTGAAGCGTCTATGGCAGTTGGAGCATTAGATTTAAGTTTATCAACAGAGGAGCTTATCAAACAGGCGCTTAAATCATTGTCGAGGAGGTTTTAGTTTTGATAGAGCAAGAAATGGATTTTGAAAACAGAATAGTTTCTCCCGAATACAACTTCAATGACGAGGAAACAGAAATATCTCTTCGCCCTAAATCCTTAAACGAATATGTTGGACAGGCTAAAGCCAAAGAAAACCTCTCGATTTATATAAAGGCTGCCTTAAAGCGTAAAGAGGCGCTTGACCATGTGCTTTTATACGGCCCTCCAGGACTTGGTAAAACAACCCTTTCGGGAATTATCGCAAGGGAGATGGGAGTTAATTTAAGGGTTACTTCGGGACCTGCTATAGAAAAACAGGGCGACCTAGTTGCAATTTTAACCTCTCTTAACGAAGGCGATGTCCTCTTTATTGATGAAATTCATCGACTATCCCGAAATGTTGAGGAAATTTTATATCCTGCAATGGAAGATTTTTCCCTTGATATAATTTTAGGTAAAGGCCCGTCGGCTCGTTCAATTCGTCTTGATGTACCTCATTTTACACTTGTCGGCGCTACAACCCGTTCAGGACAGCTTACAGCGCCGCTCAGAGATAGATTTGGCGTTTTGTTAAGGCTTGAGCTTTATACCCCTGAAGAATTAGCCCAGATTGTTCGTCGCTCAGCCGGCATACTTGATATACCAATTGATTTAGATGCCTCTCTTGAGATTGCATCTCGCTCTAGAGGTACACCTAGAATTGCTAACCGCCTTTTAAAGCGTGTTCGCGATATTGCTCAGATTGAGTATGACGGAGTTATAACCGAAGAGGTGGCAAGAGCTGCCCTTATGAGATTTGATATTGATGAATTAGGTCTTGACGATTTTGATAGAAAGATGCTTTCTGCCATTATAAATCTTTACGGTGGCGGCCCTGTAGGCCTTGATACTCTTTCGGCGGCAGTTGGCGAAGAGGCAATTACTATCGAAGATGTTTATGAGCCGTATTTAATGCAGATAGGCTTTTTAACAAGAACTCCGAGAGGCCGTTGTGTTACTAAACTTGCATACGACCATTTAGGTATAGAATGCAACTTAAAGCAACAGTCTATATTTGGTTCGGATAATCAGTAAAGGAAATATTTAATGCGATATTTTGAAGATTTTAAAGATTATGAGTTAATTGATGCCGATAGCGGTGAGCGTCTTGAGCGTTGGGGTAATATTATTCTTATTCGCCCTGACCCTCAGGTTATATGGAGTGAGGGTAAGAAAAGTCCTCTGTGGAAATCGGCAAACGCTATTTACCACCGTTCCCAAAGCGGCGGCGGATATTGGGAAAAGCTATCAAGTGTTCCTGATGTTTGGAGCATTAATTGTAGGGGCTTAACCTTCAGACTAAAGCCTATGGGCTTTAAGCATACAGGTCTTTTCCCTGAACAAGCGGTCAATTGGCAACTAGCATACGATTTAATAAAAAAAGAGAACCGTGAAATTTCGGTTTTAAATATGTTTGCTTATACGGGCGGTGCTACTGTTGCTTGTCTTAGTGCAGGGGCAAAAGTTACCCATGTTGATGCATCTAAGGGTATGGTACAGTGGGCAAAGGAAAATGCTGTAGCATCAGGTCTTGCCGATAAAAAAGTTAGATGGCTTGTTGACGATTGCTTAAAGTTTGTAAAGCGTGAAATTCGTCGCGGCAATAAATATGATGCTATCATTATGGACCCGCCCTCGTATGGAAGAGGACCTAATGGTGAGGTTTGGAAGCTTGAACAGCAGTTGTCAGAGTTACTTTCCGAAACGGGAAAACTACTGAGTGATAATGCAGTGTTCTTCTTTTTAAATTCATATACTGGCGGTCTTTCACCTGCAATTTTAAACTATATGGTTAGAAATAATATTGTAGGTAAAAGAGGCGGCGAGGTTTATACTGACGAAATTGGTTTAAAGGTTACAAACCGCGATATTATATTACCATGCGGAAATACAACTATTTGGAAAAAAGGTTAGAATGGATAAGATAATTGAACTTAAAAATGTCAAATTTGAATACAACGATACCGACACTCTAAAAGCAGTTGTTGACGGGTTTAATCTTTCTATTGAGCGTGGAAGCTTTACGGTTATTCTCGGTCATAACGGCTCGGGAAAGTCTACTTTAGCAAAGCTTATGAACGGACTTTATAAGCCAAGCAACGGCGAAGTGTTGGTTGACGGTATTAGTACACTTGATGAAAATAGTGAAATTGAAATCAAACGCCGTGTCGGTATGGTTTTTCAAAACCCCGATAATCAGCTTATTGCATCTATTGTAGAAGAAGATGTTGCTTTCGGTCCTGAAAATTTAGGTCTTTCTCCCGATACAATAAGAGCTAGAGTTGATGATGCTTTAAAGGCTGTTGATATGTATGAATTCAGGCGTTCAACACCTCATCATTTATCGGGCGGTCAAAAACAGCGTGTTGCTATATCGGGAATTATTGCTATGGAGCCTGAGTGTATTGTACTCGATGAGCCCACCGCTATGCTTGACCCCAAAGGAAGAGCTGAAATAATCAACACAATAGTCTCTCTAAATCGTGAAAAGGGTATAACAATTGTTCTTATTACTCATTTTATGGAAGAAGCAGAGCTTGCAGATAGAGTGATTGTCCTAGCTAACGGCAAGATTATTGACGACGGTACACCAAAGGGAATATTTAAAAATGTAGAAACGCTTAAATCTGTAAGCCTTGATGTGCCACAGACAACCGAACTGCTCTATGCTTTAAATATTGAGGGTATGCCGATATCTACTGATGTAATTTCGGTTGAAGAAACGGCAGAGCTTATTTACAAAGAGCTTAATGGGAGGGAAGTATAATTGTCTTTTAAGTTAGAGGTAAAAAATCTTACCTATTCTTATGACGGTAATTCTCCCCTCAAAAGAGATGCCGTAAGTGATATTTCCTTTGCTGTAAATGACGGCGAGATAATAGGTATTGTCGGGCATACAGGCTCGGGAAAATCAACACTTGTTCAGCAACTAAACGGTCTTATAAAACCTTCTTCGGGTGAAGTTCTTTTAGATAGCAAAAGTATTTGGGAAAATCCTAAAGAAATGAGAAAAATTCGCTCAAAGGTAGGTCTTGTTTTTCAGTATCCCGAATATCAGCTTTTTGAAGATACAGTTTTTGAGGATATCGCGTTTGGCCCTAAAAATATGGGGCTTTCGGGCGACGAACTTAAAACTCAGGTTTTAGATATAGCAAGGCTTATGGGAATTAAAGAAGAATATCTCGATAAATCCCCCTTTGATTTATCGGGCGGTGAGAAGCGAAGAGTTGCAATCGCGGGCGTTATGGCAATGAAGCCTGAGGTAATAATCTTTGATGAGCCTGTAGCAGGGCTTGACCCAAAGGGCAGAAATGATGTTATAAATATGATTTACAACTATAGACAAGCCTATAATGCTACGGTATTTGTTGTATCTCATAATATGGAGGATATGGCGCAAATAGCCGATAAACTCATAGTTTTATCAAATGGTAAGCTTATAGCCTTTGATACTGTAGAAAAGATTTTTTCAAATAAGGCAATTCTTTCTAAAGCGGGTCTTAATCCGCCGATAGTGACTAGAGTTATGGACGCCTTGCGCGAAAAGGGAATAAAGGTCCCCGAAAATATCTTTACCGTGAGCGCTGCTGTCGACTTTTTGTTAAACTACGAAAAGGAGGGCGAGGCTAATGATTAAAGATATTACATTTGGTCAGTATTATGACTCTAAATCCTTTATTCATAAGATGGACCCTCGCTCAAAGATACTTCTGCTTATTTTAGTAACTGTATTCTTGTTTATAGCAGGAAATTTCTATTCTCAGGGATTAGCAGCGGCTTTTATAATCTTTGTGCTGATAGTAACAAAGGTTCCAATTAAAATGTATCTTAAAAATTTAAAGGTTATTTTACCAATCGTTATTTTTACATCTCTTATAAATATGTTTTATAGCGGTGGCGGAAATGAAATTTTTAAATTTTGGATTTTTACTTTAACTACCGAGGGCATTTATAAAGCGATTTTTATGTCGCTTAGAATTATGCTTTTAATTCTTGCAAGTGCTGTTTTAACCTACACTACAACCCCTAATGATTTAACCGATGCGATTGAATCACTCTTATCGCCTTTAAAATTTGTAGGTCTCAAAAACGCTGTTCATACGCTTGCTATGATGATGACTATCGCTCTGCGTTTTATTCCTACTCTGATTGAGGAAACAGAGAAAATTATGAACGCTCAAAAGGCAAGAGGAGCCGACCTTGAAAGCGGAAATCTGCTTCAAAGAATAAAAGCTTTGGTTCCCATTTTAATACCCTTGCTTATTTCTTCTGTAATGCGTGCTTTTCAGCTTGCCGAGGCGATGGAGTGCCGTTGCTATAATGGAGGCGTTGGAAGAGTTAGAATGCGAAAGCTAAGATTTTCTGTTCGCGATTTTGTAGCACTTATAATTTCAATATTCTTTTCATTGTCTGTTATTTTATTAAATTTACTGTAATAAAAAGGAGGTATCGCATATGAAAAGGGTTTTGCTTAAAATTTCATATGACGGTACCAATTATCACGGTTGGCAGGTACAGCCTAATGCTGTTACAGTGCAAGAGGTTTTACAGGAATCGCTTTACAAGGTATTAGGCAATAAACCTAGTGTTACGGGTTGCAGTAGAACAGATGCGGGTGTTCACGCGAATGAGTTTTACTGTCACCTTGACTGTGACGATAAAATCCCCGAAACTGCTTTTTTAAAGGGTCTTAATTCTGTTTTGCCAAACGATATAGTTGTAAAGGAATGTAGAGAAGTCGCAAACGATTTTCACGCTAGGTATAGCGCTAAGGGGAAAGAGTATGTTTATAACACCTTTTTAGAGGAAAATCAAAACCCTTTTTATCTTCGTTATGCGCTACCTCTAAGACGGCCTATTGATTTGGATAGGGCAAATGCTTTTTGTGTATCGATTGTGGGCACTCACGATTTTTTACCCTTTTCTTCCTCAGGCAGAACGGTTACAGATACTGTTAGAACAGTTAACTACTGTGAGATAAGAAAGAACGGAGATTTTACAAGTCTTTATATCTCGGCAGACGGATTTCTTTACAATATGGTCAGAATTATTGTGGGAACGGCGCTTGAGGTTTCAATGGGGAGATTATCGCCCGACTGTGCAGAGGAAATTTTTAAAACGGGAGACCGCGCACTTGCAGGACCTACTGTATCACCAAACGCTCTGTTCTTAAATAAAGTATTTTATTAAAAGGAGGCTTTTTTGTGCCTGATTATAAAAAAAGAAAAGTTAAAAAAAGCTTTCATATTAATAAAAAGCCGAAAAAGGTTAAAGACGGCGAATTTGAAACCTTTGAGATGAATCCAAGGGAAAAGAAAAGGGCGGAAAAACGCCCCGCCAGAAACCTTAATATCGTAAAGGGTAAGAAGCTGGAGCGTATGAGAAAAACCCGTATAACGATGCTTTCAGCCCTCGTTTTAGTGGTCGCATTTATTCTAGTTTCGCTTTTTACACCTGTAAGTATTTTTGAATCCCTAGGTAATACATTGTCCCTTATAGGTCAAGGTCATTATCCCTTTGATTTGTCGGGCAGTGAGACATTGAATGCAGTTTCAAATAACGGATATTACCATATTTTAACCGATACTACTCTTGATGTAAGAGCAAATAGCGGTAAACAGGTTTTGAATACATCACACGGATTTTCGAGCCCTGTTTTAAAGGTTGGCTCGGGCAGAGCGCTTGTCTTTGACCAAGGAGGCAAGGATTTCTTTATTATAAATCTTAAAGAAAAGCTCAAAGAGGCAAGCGTTAAAGGTGATATTTTAAATGCCGATATTGCTAGAAACGGCTCTTATGCAGTAGCATATACATCTGATAGCCACGCTGCTATTGTAAGCGTGTATAACCGTAGCGGTAAGCTGCTTTATGAGTGGTATAGTGCTGAAGAAACGGTAAATAATATCACAATCTCGCCAAACGGTAAAAAGATAGCTGTTTCGGTTGTTACGGCTAAGGGCGGCAAATTAAAATCAAAGCTTTATGTCTTTAAATATGATTCGGCAAATCCCGTTTATACCCTCGATTTAGAGGATGATTTGGTATATGCTTTGCAGGGCGGAAATTCTTCGGGATTTATGCTGCTTACAAAAAACAAATTCAGATATATCGGTTGGTCAAAATTTAAAACCGTAGAATACAGTAACGATTTCGAGCTTACTATGTTCAGAAGCGGTTCAAACGGTATAGTTTTAGTTTATAGCAGAGCCAACAATAAGAGCGATAACCGAATTGTTGTATTAAATAAAAGAGGTAAGCTTATATCAGAGTTCAATTTTAACGGACCTATAAGTGATATTCAGATAGCCTCGGGTCATATTTATTGTATTAGTGATACCTTGGTTTCTATTTTCAGTAGAGAAGGCGAGCTGTTGCGTCAGGGTGAATGTATCTTCGGTGCGGTGCGGCTTTCGGTTTTATCGGGATATTCTGTTGCTGTAATCAGAAACGACGAAGTATCAAGACTTGAAATTAAAAAGTGAGAAATGAGGGTTTTGCTTGAGCTATTTGGTTGATTTAATTATAATTTTAATTTCTCTTATAACAGTTATTATTTCTGCGAAAAAAGGCTTCGTTGCAACCGTTACTAAAGCAGTTGGATTTATTTTAGCCTTTGTTGTTGCGATGAATTTAGGCGCTTATCTTTCGGATTTTACATACGATAAGATTATCGAACCGTCCTTGGTTGAAACTACAGTTTCGGCAATATCTGATACTGTAGAGGATACCTCTAAAAATGTTTTTGAAGCGTTGCCCTCATTTATCGGTGATAATTTAGATAAGTTCGGTATTTCTAAGGATAGCCTGAGTTTCACCTCTGCCGATTCAAAGGCAAAAATTGAAAAAGCGGTCACCGATATTTCGAGAGAAAATATAAAACCTGTTGTTTCAAATCTTTTGTCAATACTCTTTACAGTAATTATATTTGTAATTTTACTGATAGTAGTAAAATTCCTTTCTAAGTTTATAAATAAGCTGTTTTCCTTTAGTATTGTCGGAAAACTTAATAGATTCCTCGGCGGTCTTTTAGGTCTGCCTTTAGGAGTTGTTTATTCGTTCCTGTTCTGTATCATAATAAAACTTGTGGTTTCAATTACAGAAAACGGATTTTTAATTTTTAATAATCAAATTCTTGCAGATACACACATATACAATTGGTTGATTTCAATTTCACCGTTTAACTAATATTAAGGAGTCCCTAAATGAAACTATGTTCAAAATGCAATAAAAGGCCTGCCGTAGTATTTTTGGCAGACCCTATGAATCCTAATTCAGAGCCGATTGGCTATTGCTTATCCTGTGCTAAGGAGCTTGGTATAAAGCAGGTAGACGCTATGCTCGAAAAGATGAATATATCCGACGAGGATATTGGCGCTATGGAAGAGCAGCTTATGGAAGCAATGTCATTTATGGAAAATGAGGATGCTGATTTAAATGACGAAACCTTTGATTTGGGTACGGCCCCCGCATTTCCGTTTTTGAATAATCTTTTTGGTAGTATATCACCAAAAGGCAAAGAAAAAGCAGATAGCGATGCCGAAAAGGGAAGTAAAAAGGGTGAGAAAAACTCAAGCCCTAAAAATAAAAAGAAAAGGTTTATGGAGCAGTACTGCACTAACCTTACACAGCGCGCAAGAGAAGGAAAACTCGATAACATTATCGGCAGAGAAAGAGAACTGTATAGAACAATACAAATTCTCTCCCGCCGTTCTAAAAATAACCCTTGCCTTATAGGTGAGCCGGGTGTTGGTAAGACAGCAATTGCCGAAGGTCTTGCTTTAAAGATTGTTAACGGCACCGCCCCTGCAAGACTTCTCGACAAAGAAATCTACCTTTTAGATTTAACGGGACTTGTTGCAGGAACACAGTTTAGAGGTCAGTTTGAAAGTAGGGTAAAGGGTCTTGTTGAAGAGGTTAAGGCTGCAGGTAATATAATTCTCTTTATTGATGAAATTCATAATCTCGTTGGCGCAGGCGACTCTGCGGAAGGTTCTATGAACGCCGCTAATATCCTAAAACCCGCACTCTCGAGAGGCGAAATTCAGGTAATCGGCGCTACAACCTTTAAGGAATACAGAAAGTATATCGAAAAGGATGCAGCCTTGGAGAGAAGATTTCAACCTATTATTATCGAGGAGCCCTCTATTGACGATGCAGTCGAAGTGTTGCTAGGAGTTAAAAGCTATTATGAGGGTTATCATAGCGTTACCATTCCCGATAGCATCATAAGAAAGGTTGTACTCTTGTCTGAAAGATATGTAACGGATAGATTTTTGCCCGATAAGGCTATTGACCTTTTAGATGAAGCCTGTGCCTGTGCCAGTCTTAAAAATAAAGCTATTGATGACCTTTATCTTGCTAATAAAAAAATTGCCTCAGCTTCGGTAGAACTTGAAGAATTAGAAGCAGAGGTTGATAACCTTGATTTTGAGAAAATAGCACTTTTAAAGGCTGATATCGAAAAATATAAAAAGACTGCGGATGAGCTTTATGCACCGGCATCTAATAATACCGTTACCGAAAAGGATTTAGCCTATGTAATTGAGCTTTGGACAGGTATTCCTGCCTCCAAGGTAGAGGAGAGCGACCTTAAAAAGCTGTCCACCTTAGAAGAAGACTTGAATAAAAGAGTTATAGGTCAAAACGAGGCAACACACCTTGTAACCGCTGCAGTTAAGCGTTCAAGGGTAAAAACCAGTACGGTTCATAGACCTGCATCCTTCATTTTTGTAGGTCCTACAGGAGTTGGTAAAACAGAGCTTGTAAAGGTGCTTTCTGAGCAGTTGTTCAGTACTCCTGAAACTATGATTAGGCTTGATATGTCTGAGTTTATGGAGAAGCACTCTGTTTCAAGACTAATCGGTGCACCTCCCGGATATGTAGGCTATGATGAGGCAGGTCAGCTTACCGAAAAGGTACGCCGTAAGCCTTATTCTGTAATCCTGTTTGACGAAATTGAAAAGGCACATCCCGATGTTCTTAATATTTTACTTCAGATTTTGGATTACGGTAGGGTTACAGATGCTCAAGGCAGAGTTGTAAACTTTGAAAATACAATTATTGTTATGACCTCTAATGCAGGAAGTCAAACTTCTGAGAACCTTTTGGGCTTTGGTAAGACTAGAGAAGAAGCGTCTAAGGATAAGGCTATGAAAGCTTTAAGAGAGTTTTTACGCCCCGAATTTATTGCAAGGGTTGATGAAATTGTAGTGTTCAGCCCGTTAAATGTAAAATCCCTTGAAAAAATTGCAGCGCTAATGCTTGACGAGCTTGTAGCTGCTATGGAAGAAAAGGGCATAAAGCTAGGATACACAAAGGCGGTATGTAAATATTTAGCCGAAAAGTCCGACGGCGCAAAGGCGGGTGCCCGTGAGGTTCGCACCCTTATAAGAAAGGAAATTGAAGACTTAGTTGTTGAAATAATCATCGAAAATACCGAAGAGGGCGTATCTCTTATAAATGTCGATTATTGCGATAAAATAATTATAACAAAGGGTTAAAAATTTCGAAAAAAGTATTGACTTTAGACCGAATTTATGATAACATATTATTCGGTCTTAAACGCGGGTGTAGTTCAATGGCTAGAATCCCAGCCTTCCAAGCTGGTCGTGTGGGTTCGATTCCCATCACCCGCTCCAAAAATCGACAAGGTTCGACAGAACCTTGTCGATTTTTACTTATTACCTATTACTTCTTCACTCTTCATTAAAAACCTTGCCGATTTTGAGGTAATAAGTAAGAGGTAATAGTGAAGAAGTTTCGGTGTCGGCTTTGCCGACAAAACATAAAAAATCTGTATAAGTTCAATCCTATACAATAGAATTTGGTTGTGGGTTCGGAATTGTCT
>JAQXZE010000047.1 GCA_029227055.1 Oscillospiraceae bacterium
ATAGCTCAGCGTGTATCCTCTGTTCAGGATGCCGATAAGATTATTATTATGGACGACGGTAAAATTTCCGCTATCGGCACACACGAAGAACTACTTTCTTCAAGTGAAATTTATAGGGAAGTTTACTATTCACAAAACGGAAAGGAAGGGGATAAATAATGGCACCTCCAAAAGGTTTTAGAGGCGGTCCGAAGCCTAAGAATGCAAAAGGCACTATAAAAAGGCTTTTAAGTTACCTCTTCAAATATTATAAGGCACAGCTTATTTTGGTAGCCGTATGTATAGCCCTTACTTCCGTAATAAGCGCTTTACCTGCAATTTTTCTGAATAAAATAATATCTCTTATAGAGAATTACAATGTGCTCGGTAAAGACGCATTTTTTAATCAGCTTGCAATTACAGTTTTACTTTTGGCAACACTGTTTTTGATAGGTCTTATCGCAAATTTTGTTTATACAAGAACAATGGCGATTGTTACCCAAAGCTTTTTAAACCGTATGCGTAAGGATATGTTTAGCGGAATGCAGCGTCTGCCGATTAGGTATTTTGATACCCGTACAAGCGGCGACGTTATGAGTTATTACACTAACGATATTGATACAATGCGTCAGTTAGTGTCACAGAGTATTCCTCAAACTATATCTTCAGCTCTTGTAATTATTACACTTCTTTACAATATGCTTTATCTGAGTATATGGATGATGCTGTTAGTTTTCGTTGGCGTTTTTGCAATGGCTGTGGTGACTAAAAAGGTCGGCGGAAACAGCGCTAAATACTTTGTAAAACAGCAAAAATCGATAGCTAAGGTTGAAGGCTATATTGAAGAAATGCTCACAGGCCAAAAGGTAGTAAAGGTTTTCTGCCACGAGGAAGAGTCTAAAGCAGATTTTGATAAAATTAATGACGCACTTTTCTCTGACAGTGAAAACGCCCATAAATTTGCTAATATTTTGGGGCCCATAATGGGAAATATAGGAAATATTCTCTATGTTCTTACAGCCTTTGTGGGCGGACTGTTGCTCATATTCAAGGTACCGAACCTAGCACTTTCTTTTGATAGCGTTATAACCGTTGCTACAGTTGTTCCGTTTTTGAATATGACAAGGCAGTTTTGTATGAATGTAAATCAGGTGTCTCAGCAGATAAACTCGGTAGTTATGGCTATGGCGGGCGCTGAGCGTGTCTTTGAGCTTATAGACCAACAGCCTGAAACTGATGAAGGGTATGTAACTCTTGTTAACGCAGAAATTGATGCAAACGGCAATATAACCGAAACCGATAAGCATACGGGTCATTGGGCTTGGAAGCATCCCCATCACGATGGCACGACAACCTATACAGAGCTTAAGGGCGATGTAAGACTAGTTGATGTTGATTTCGGATATACAGAAGAAAAAATTGTACTTCATAATGTTGATGTTTATGCAGAGCCCGGCCAAAAGGTTGCCTTTGTTGGCGCTACGGGTGCAGGCAAAACAACGATTACAAACCTTATAAACAGATTTTACGATATTGCAGACGGAAAAATCCGTTATGACGGAATTAATATCAATAAGATTAAAAAGGCGGATTTAAGGCGAAGTCTCGGTATGGTTTTACAAGATGTAAATCTCTTTACGGGTACTGTAATGGAAAACATCCGCTACGGCAGACTTGACGCTACCGATGAAGAATGTATAGAGGCTGCAAAGCTTGCAAATGCTCACGGCTTTATTAAGATGTTGCCGCAAGGCTATGATACTGTTTTGTCGGGAGACGGTTCGGGACTTTCTCAAGGTCAGCGTCAGCTTATATCAATCGCCCGCGCCGCCGTTGCCGACCCACCTGTTATGATAATGGATGAGGCAACCTCGAGCATAGATACCCGTACCGAAGCTATTGTACAAAAGGGTATGGATAGACTTATGCAGGGCAGAACTGTATTCGTAATTGCGCACAGACTTTCAACCGTTCAGAATTCCGATGTTATTATGGTGCTTGAAAAGGGCAGAATTATTGAGCGTGGCAACCACGAGGCTCTTATAGCCCAAAAAGGCAAGTATTATCAGCTTTATACAGGCGCATTTGAGCTTGAATGATTTTTTAAGAGGCAATATGAAGGATAATATAGTTTTAATAGGTATGCCCGGCTCGGGTAAGAGTACGGTAGGCGTACTGCTTGCAAAAATCATAGGTTATGATTTTCTTGATAGCGATTTGCTTATTCAGAATACTGAGGGCAGACGGCTTTGTGAGATTATAAACGATAGCGGTGCTGAGTATTTTAAGAAGCTTGAAAACAGAGTAAACAAGGAAATTAATGCTTCTAAAACGGTAATTGCAACGGGCGGTAGCGTGGTTTACGGTAAGGACGCTATGGAGCATTTTAAAAATATAGGCAAAATAGTCTATTTAAAAGTGCCCTTAACCGAGATTAAGCAGCGTATCAATAATCTTGCAACAAGAGGAATTGTCAGAAATGAGGGGCAAACTCTAGACGAAATTTATGAAGAGCGAGCCCCACTTTACGAAAAGTATGCCAATATAACGGTAAACTGCGGAAAGGGGAGCCTTTCCTATAATGCGCATAAGATAATGAAGGCTTTAGGATTTTAAACTTTAATGAATTTTCGAAAAGTTAAAAATATTGCTTGATTATTTTATCGTTTTGTGCTATAATCATTTTTGCTGTGAAAAACACAGCTATGCGCTGATAGCTCAGCTGGATAGAGCATCTGCCTTCTAAGCAGAGGGTCAGGGGTTCGAGTCCCTTTCAGCGCGCCAAAGAGAAGGGTAGTGATTAAATTCACTACTCTTTTTTATTGTTATCAGAAATCATAGAGGGACTCGAACAAGGCGTTAAAAACAACAGTCCGGTGGACTGTTGTTTAGCCGCGGCAACGAGCGAAAGCGAGGCGATAGGCACGGGAGTGCCGAGAAGAAGTCCCTTTCAGCGCGCCAAAAAGATTGGATACTACGAGAAATTGTGGTATCCAATCTTTTTTTATTTATAGAATACAGACCAATCGTTCGTCGCAAAGCTCGGACTCTTGGAAGGGACGCGCCTGCAAAAACACTCCCCTGGAGTATTTTTGCGACGGCTTACTTTCAGCGCGCCAAAGAGAAGAGTAGTGATTAAATTCACTACTCTTTTTTTATTGTTAGCAGAATACATAAGAAATCAATTAGCAGAAGATTACGCAGCAGAACAGATAAGTATAAAAGAATTCATAGACCTGTTCACATTTTACCGTTAATTACGGTTGTAAGGGGGTGGTGTTTCGATATCACGTTTGTTTTTATAGTGAATTAATTGCTTTTGTGTAGGGTTGATTCACGAATCAACCGCTTTTTTCGGGCAATTCGTGAATTGCCCCTACAAAGTGAAATGAATAATTTATATATTATCCGTCATAATCTTCGGCGCTTCGGTCTGCTTCTTCCAAACTTTCAAACTCTATACCTGTTTTAAGCTTTTCTCTGTCCTCTATGGGTAGGGTGTCAAGAACTATTCCGTCATAGGTTTTTATCAAAACATCGTCTTTATAGAGTGCTACGCTATTTTCTTTGGCTTTCATATAATAAAGGTCTGACTCGGCTTTTCTCTTTTCTGATACAGGCTTTTCAGGTATCATAAAAATAATAAAAGCGGTGACAAAAACTGCAAATAGAGCGATGAGTATCATTCGGCTTTTTAGTATCCTGTTCATATGTTCCACCTCTCCAATTAGTATTGACAGATTACGTCATAAATATTAGGTTAAAATATTGTAACCACATTAAGCGGAAAAATGTGGTATAATTTCTAATACATAATGGATATTTAGGCGCAAATTTATTGCCTTATATTATTTTATTCTAAAGCAATGTTTTGTTGCGGAGGTGTTTTTTATGAACCGTGATGACGATAATTTATTTTCATATAATGAAGTCGATTATCAAAGTGACGGAAATTCAGACTCAGAGGATAGCTTTGATTTAAACAGCTTTTCTTCTGTAAAGAGAGAACAAACCGATAAAAAGCAGAAACCTAAGGCTACTAAAAAAGAGCGGGTTTTAAAAACTGTTCTAACCGTTTTCCTTGTTGGTATAATCACATTCAGTATCATAGCAAGTGTGTTTATGGTGTATGTCTTTACCGCGGTAGACGCTACTATGGACGAAAACCTTAATAACCTTGCCCTTAACTTTACTACATCCATTTATATTGAGGATAGCGATACAGACGAATGGGTAGAGTATCAGCGCTTGCACGGAACCTTTAATAGAATTTGGTGCTCTTATAATGAGGAGCTTGCTAAAAAGGGTGACGCTTCTTATGACGGTATTCCTCAAAACCTCGTTAATGCCTTTGTAGCTATTGAGGATAAGCGTTTCTTCTCGCATCAGGGTGTTGACTGGAAGCGAACCGCTGCGGCTTTTGTTAATATGTTCCTTCCTAATTCCAATAATTATGGTGGCTCAACCATCACCCAACAGCTTGTAAAAAACCTTACAGGTGATAATTCGAGAAAGCCTAGCCGTAAAATCAGAGAAATAATGCGTGCTCGTTACTTCGAAAAGAACTATTCAAAGCCCGTAATTATAGAATGTTATCTTAATACTATTCCGCTCGGCCACGGTCTTTACGGTGTAGAGGTAGCATCTAATTACTACTTTAATAAGAATGTTAACGACTTAACTGTTGCTGAGTGCGCTATTTTGGCGGCAATAACTCAGCGCCCTTCATATTTAGCGCCCGATGTAAACTTTGATGCTAATAAAGAGCGTAAAGAAACCGTTCTTTATCAGATGTATAAGCAAGGCTATCTTACAAAGGAAGAATATGACAAGGCGATGGAGGAAAAGGTTACAATCCATGCCAATGAAAAGGTTTTAAACGAAACCGAAATCAATTCTTATTTTGTTGACGCTCTTATAACTCAGGTTACCAACGATTTAGTAGAAAAATACGGATACGAGAAAACCCACGCTTCAAAGCTTTTCTATACAGGCGGATATAAGATTTATGCAACTCTTGATTCCGACATTCAGGAAAAGATGGAGTCTGTGTTTGAGGATTCCAAAAAATACGGATTAAAGAGTGCTAAAGGTCAGACCCTCCAGGGCTCTATGACAATAGTTGACTATAAGGGTAATGTTAAGGGTATGGTCGGCGGAATAGGTAAGAAGACCTCAAACAGAGGTTGGAATAACGCTACCGATTCTGTTCGTCAGCCTGGCTCTACAATGAAGCCGATAGCAGCATACGCGCCCGCTATTGAGCAGAATTTAATTCATTATTCAAGTATAGTAAACGATAAGGCAATCAATTATAACGGTTGGACTCCTAAAAACTGGTACGGCGGATATTGGGGCAATATTTCGGTACAGTACGCCCTTGAACGCTCTGTAAATACAATACCCGTATATCTTGTAAATAAGCTTTCAACTAAAACAAGCTTTGATTTCCTTACCACTAAGCTTGGAATTACAACCCTGAATTCTGCCGATATGGATTTGTCTCCGCTTGGAATGGGTGGTACTAACGGCGGTATAACCTCTATTGAATCTGCAGCAGCCTATGCTATATTCGGAAATGGCGGTCTTTACTATGAGCCGACTCTTTACACTAAGGTTTTAGACCAACGTGATAATGTAATCCTAGACGGCACCAAGGACGGTCAGCTTGTAATCGGCAGTGATACTGCTACTGTTATGAATCACCTTTTACAGACTGTAGTTTACGGCTCTAACGGTACAGGTAAGGGTGCCAGAGGTTATGTTCCGAAGATGAAGATATATGCAAAAACAGGTACTTCTAATAACAGTAACGACCTATGGTTTGTAGGCGGTACACCCTATTATGTAGGCTCTGTTTGGTGCGGATATGCAAATCAGGAGGAAATTAAAAACAGCGCAATTGCTCTTAATATGTGGGGCTCTGTAATGTCTAAGGTTCATAGCGGATTAAAGGCTAAAACCTTTGAGGACAGCGACTATGCATATAAAAAGTATTACTGTACAAGTACAGGTCTTTTAGCAACCGATTCCTGTAAATCTAAGGCAATAGGTTGGTATAAAAAGAATAATATACCCGCTCTTTGCACAACCCATAAGGGTGACGCTTTACCTGTACCCGGTAGCAAAGAGGAAAAGGAACACCAGGAAAATAAAAAGGGAGAAGAGAATAATTCATCGCAAACGAATTCAAGCTCTAACCCTGCTACAACCGAATAACAAAAAACACCGTAATGCAATAACGCGTTACGGTGTTTTTAATATGTAAACAGATATTAAAGAAGGTGACTTGGAAGCTCTCTTTGGCGAGAATTCTCATAACCGCGGCTAAAGGTTAGATTTTCACTCATACCGAATTCTTCTCCGAAAAATGTGAATATGTCAAATAACCTTTCTCGGTTTAGTGAGTAGTAGGTCCACTTGCCGTCTTTTCTGTAGTTTACAAGCGCGGTATCGCATAGTAGCTTCATATGGTGAGAGAGGGTGGGCTGAGTTATAGAAAACTGCTCTAATATTTTTGCCGCGCACATTTCACTTTCACTTAACATTTTTAAAATTTTAATTCTTGTTTCGTCTGATAAAGCTTTTAATAATTCGGCAGCCAAAGCTTCTGTCATAACAACACTTCCCATATAGATAAATTTCTATATGTATTATATATTGGTAAATTGATAATGTCAATAAAAATTATGGAAATAGGGCTGTGCGGCATTTACATTTTTTAAATTTTGTGTTAAAATCATATTAGATTAAAATGAAAAGAGGTGCGGCTTTGTGTCAAAGGTTATGGTTGCTATGAGCGGCGGGGTTGACAGCTCTGTTGCGGCGGTTTTGCTTAAAACGGAAAATAGTGTTGTCGGCGGAACACTTTGCCTTTTTGATAAAGGGGAGGGTATACCGAAAGAGGTTGAGCTTGCCAAAAAGGTATGCAATATGTTGTCGATAGAACATTTCACATTCGATAAACGCGAGCTTTTTGAAAGAAAAGTGATAGATAGATTTGCTGACGATTATAATAACGGACTTACCCCAAATCCTTGTGTTGAATGTAATAAGCATATTAAATTCGGCGCTCTTCTCGATGAAGCGCTAAATCTCGGCGCAGATTATATAGCAACAGGTCACTATTCGAGAATAGTGCACGACGGTGATATATCATTAATAAGCCGCCCCGAAGATATAAAAAAGGATCAAACCTATGTTTTGTGGAGACTTTCCCAAAATCAGTTAAAGCATATTTTAATGCCGCTCGGCGATTATTCGAAGTCCAAGGTCAGAGAAATTGCCGAAGAATATAATTTCCCGTCTGCAAAGGCCAAAGAAAGTCAGGATATCTGCTTTGTGCCTGACGGCGATTATGCAAAATTTTTAAAAGAATACTGCGGCGTCAATTTTAAAAAGGGCGAATATGTAGATATAAACGGTAAACTTTTAGGTGAACATTCAGGTCACCAAAACTACACAATAGGGCAGAGAAAGGGGCTTGGAATTGCCCTTGGCAAACCCCAATTCGTAATAAGTAAAGACCCAATTACTAATCAGGTTGTGCTGTCAGATGAGGAATACCTTTTCAGTAGAAGAATTTATCTAAGAGAAGTAAACTTTATGTCGGGCAAAATTCCCGAAAAGCCGTTTTTATGCACCGCAAAGCTGCGCTACTCAGCAAAGGACACACCTTGTAGAGTGGAGGCTTTAGGAAATGATACGGCGGTTATTGAATTTGATAATCCGCAAAGGGCGGCAACCTTCGGTCAGTCAGCCGTTTTTTATGACGGTGAATTTCTGCTTGGCGGCGGAATTATTTCAAAGGAGTGAATATGCTTTGCAAAACAAAATAGAAAAAACAATTAAAGCACTTGAAAAAAATAATATGAGGGCAGTTTTTGTCCCTTTCAAAAAAGATATTGTTAAAACGGTAAAGGAAATGCTTTTCGAGGGTGCTAAAATTACAAACGGTGGATCAGTGTCGGTAAAAGAGAGCGGAGTGGACGAGCTTATCAGGTGCGGCGAGTATAATTATCTTGATAGGTCGCGCCCCGGTATTACACCTGAAGAGCAACTTGAAGTTTATAAAAATGTTTTGGATTCAGACTTTTATTTTTGCTCCTCTAATGCAATAACCGAAGAGGGTGAGCTTGTTAATGTAGACGGCAATTCTAACCGAATTTCCGCAATTGCTTTCGGACCCAAAAATGTAATAGTGATAGCGGGGTCAAACAAGCTTGTAAGAAATGCAAAAGAGGGCTTTTTGCGCATAAAGAAAATTGCGGCGCCTAAAAACTGCGTAAGGCTCGGCATAAATTCTCCTTGTGCAACGCTCGGCCATTGTATTTCGCTCGAAAGAAGTGAAACCCCACCTATAACCGACGGTTGCTCGGGAGACGGCAGAATTTGTGTTAATTACCTTGTAAGCGGCAGACAGAGAATTAAAAACAGAATTACCGTTATTATTTGCGGTGAAGAACTTGGATACTAAGTTATTTATTTGTGATTTTCGGCATATCCTTTTATAAACACTTTTATGAAGGGATGTGCCTTTTTTGAAAAAATTTTTATCTGTTGTTTTGTCTCTTTTGATTATCTTGGTGTTGCCCATTTTGAGCGTAAATGCAGAGGAACAGAACAAACCTGAAGCAAAAACTCAGGAGACCACCCAAAACCGACTTGATATCAAGGCAAAGTCGGCAATCCTTATGGAAGTAAATACAGGTCAGATTTTGTATGAGGATAATATAGACCTTGTATTACCACCCGCCTCTATTACTAAGGTTATGTCTTTGCTGCTTGTGGTTGAGGCATTAGAGCGAGGGGATTTTACACTTGAAACTGTGGTAAATGCAAGCGAACACGCCTGTAGTATGGGCGGTTCTCAGATTTGGCTTGAGCCTAATGAGGCTATGACGGTTGACGATTTGCTGAAAGCCGCTGTTATAGTGTCGGCTAATGATGCAACGGTAGCTTTGGGTGAACTTGTATCGGGTAGCGAAGAGGGTTTTGTATCTCTTATGAACGAAAGGGCAAAGGAATTAGGACTTAAAAATACAACCTTTAAAAATGCCACAGGACTTGATGCTGAGGGGCATTTAACATCGGCTCACGATATAGCCGTTATGTCGTCAGAACTTATAAAACACGATATAATAAAGAATTATACTACAGTTTGGATGGATAGTCTTAGAAACGGGGAGAGCGAGCTTGTAAATACAAACAGACTTATCCGTTTTTATAGCGGTGCCACAGGTCTTAAAACAGGTACTACTTCGGGCTCGGGGTATTGCCTTTCTGCTACCGCCGAGCGTGACGGACTAGAACTTGTAGCGGTGGTTATGGGCTCAGACACAACCAACGACCGATTTGAAGGCGCTAAAAAACTTCTCGATTTTGGCTTTGCTAATTATAATTATCAGTCCATTGATGCAGACCTTAAGGATGAAATTTTTGTAAAAGTAGAAAAGGGAGTAGTTGATAGCGTAAAGGCAGTAGCCGAGGATACTTTAGGCGCAATTCTTAAAAAAAGCGATAAAAAAGAGATAAAAAGAGAAACCTTTATAGAAAAGAGTGTTACTGCTCCCATTAAAAAAGGAGATGTTCTCGGCAGCGTTGAAGTATATCTAGGCGATGAGCTTTTGGGTAGTATAGATATAAAAGCCGACGCCGATGTTGAGTGTATAACCCTGAAAAAAGCACTTTTTTGGTTAATTAGAGCACTTTTTGTGTCCTAAAGGTTAAAACTTGGGTAATTTTTTATGAATATTTAATATTATTTCTTGAAATACCAAATAAAATATTGTACAATAATAAAAAAGAAAGAAATTTCCTTGAGGGGTTTTAAAATGTCACTTAAATTTAACAGTTCTTACGCAAAAGATTTTATAAGAGAAAATGATATCGAGGGCTTAAAGTCGCAGGTTTTGGCGGCTCATAACCTTTTGGAAAACAAAAACGGTCTAGGCTCTGATTTTCTTGGTTGGGTAGACCTTCCTGTAAATTACGATAAGGAAGAATTTGCAAGAATAAAGGCTGCCGCAGAAAAGATTAAGAAAGATACCGATATTCTTATCGTTATAGGAATTGGCGGTTCATATTTGGGCGCTAGAGCAGCAATTGAGTTTTTAAAGGGACCGTATTATAATAATCTCTGTGATGGTGTTCCTGAAATTTATTTTTCAGGTAATAGTATAAGCGGCTCTAATTTGTCGGATTTAATTAAAATGTGCGAGGGTAAGCGCGTTTCGGTTAATATTATTTCTAAGTCAGGTACAACAACCGAGCCTGCAATCGCTTTTAGAGTTTTCCGTAAAATGCTCGAAGAGCGTTATGGTGAAAAAGAGGCGGCAAGCCGTATCTACTGCACAACCGATAAAGCAAGAGGTACTCTTAAAAAGTTAGCCGACGAAAAGGGTTATGAGTGTTTTGTAGTGCCGGACGATGTAGGCGGCAGATTTTCTGTTTTGACAGCAGTAGGTCTTTTACCTATCGCTGTCGCAGGAGCTGATATTGATAAGCTTATGGCAGGCGCTGCAGATGCTATGAAGGATTACAGCAATCCCGATGTTTGCAGTAACGACTGCTATATGTACGCAGCTTTAAGAAATGCCTTTTACAATAAGGGCAAGGCAATAGAGCTTCTTGTAAGCTATGAGCCGAGATTTACTATGATGTCGGAATGGTTTAAGCAACTTTTCGGCGAGAGTGAGGGCAAGGATAATAAGGGACTTTTCCCTGCATCCGTTACATTCTCAACTGACCTTCATTCTATGGGACAGTATGTTCAAGACGGTAGAAGACTTATGTTTGAAACCGTTGTGAATATAGAAGATAATAACAGCGATGTTATTATTGAAAAGGAAGAAAACGACGGTGACGGCCTTAACTTCCTTTCAGGCAAGAGCTTGTCGTTTGTAAACAAAAAGGCTTTCGAGGGTACAGTTTTAGCCCATACTGACGGTGGTGTGCCAAACCTCGTAATCACACTTGATAAAGCCTCAGAAGAAGATTTGGGAAGACTAATCTACTTCTTTGAGCGTGCTTGTGCGATTTCGGGTTATATGCTCGGAGTAAATCCGTTTGACCAACCGGGTGTTGAAAGCTATAAGAAAAATATGTTTGCCCTTTTAGGCAAACCGGGATATGAAGAGGCTAAGGCTCAGCTTGAGGCAAGGCTTGTTTAACCTCTAAAATCTCAAAAAACCGCTTGCGGTTTAAGGTTGTAAAATACTGTCCTTGGCAGTGTTGAATATAAAAAGGAGTTGGTAATAATGATTAAACTCATCATTGGAAAAAAAGGTTCAGGCAAAACAAAAAAATTGGCAGATATGGTCAACGCTACTGCTCAGGTAAGTCTTGGTAACGTTGTTTGTATAGAGAAAGGTGATACATTAACATTTTCAATAAGCCACAAAGCAAGACTTGTTGATGCTGACGCATACGGAATTTCGGGATATGACGAATACTTTGGCATGCTTGCAGGTATCAAGGCAGGTAACCACGATATTACTCATATTTTCGGTGATGCAACCCTTAGAATCGGTAGCAGAGACTATTATGAGCTCGCTGCTTTCTTAGAGCGTCTTAATAAGATTGAGGATGTAGAGTTCGTTTTCACGGTTTCCTGTGACGAAGCTGAGCTTCCCGAAAAGATTTTCGTAGTAGCAGAAAAGTGCTAATTTAAAATTAAAAAAGGTTGCTTCTTTTAATTAAGAGGCAACCTTTTATCTTTTATTAAAAAAGTGCAACCTTGTCAGAAAGATTAATAAAATATCCTTTGTTGTGGCTGCAAACAGGGCAGTTTTCGGGGATAGTATCACCTTTGTGGATATGTCCACAGTTAAGGCACATCCAGTATTCTCCGCTTTCGGCTAAGGTGTCGTTGTTCTTTTCTAAAAGATTATAAACCTTCTCAAAACGCTCGGCGTGTGTTTTTTCGATTTCGGCAATCTTATAAAAAGAAAATGCAATTTGTGCAAAGCCCTCTTTTTCAGCTACTTCAGCAAAGTGCTTGTAGGCGTCGGAGTATTCCTCCATTTCGTTGTGTACAGCACTTTTTAAAAGCTCTAAAATAGAATTAGTATTATTTACAGGATAAGCGGCGTCGATTTCAATGTTTTCACCGTTAAATTCTTTTAGGTGGTTATAAAAAATTTCGGCGTGAGCCATTTCCTGCTCGGCAGTAAATATAAAGATTTTCTCTACCGCTTCAAGCTTTTGGCATTTTGCCTCTTCTGCTGCGAAATAGTAGCGGTTTCGAGCTTGACTTTCTCCTGCAAAAGCCCTCATTAAATTGATTTTTGTCTGGCTTTCGTTAAAACTTATTGCCATAATTTAAACGCTCCTTTCTTTCTATGTATTATTTTCTGTAGCTTGGAAAATATACAAATGCCGATATTTTTAAAAGTATTTTTTAAAAAACCTCGAATTTTTAAATTTACACTTGACAACCTTTACCTATATTGGTATAATATTAAAGCTGTCTTAAATAGGTAGTATGATCCATTAGCTCAGATGGTAGAGCACTTGACTTTTAATCAAGGTGTCCGGGGTTCGAATCCCCGATGGGTCACCAAATAGCCGAGATACCCTTTAGGGTGTCTCGGCTATTTCTCTGTCTATATAGGGATGAGAACCCCGTGGGGCTCGTCGAAGCAGCCCGAAAGGCGCGAGAGCCTTTCGGGACTGTGAAGTCTCTAGCACCGAAGATTTTTCGTAACCGTTCGGAACGGTCGAAAAATCAAGAGGCGCAGATTATCCCCGATGGACCTCAAGGCTATCACAAAAATATGTAAATTCGTGCTCACGCCACTGCAAAAAAGTCACATTTTCACAAACCTAAGTGAAAATTTTCCCAGTTTATATTCACATATTTTTTGGTTTATATATTTTCGGGTAACATCTTGACAACAAAAAAACAAAATGATATAATTCTAAATGTATATGCACACTCTGTCGCATAGCTTTATGAAAGGTGGTTTTTAAATGAGTGAAAGACGCGTTAAATTAACCTTTGCAGGTCAAGCAGGTTTTATAATCGAATGCTCCTGCGGATACAAAATCGGCATAGATTTATATCTTTCAAATTGTTGTGAGAGATATTTCGGTTTTAAAAGATTATTACCATACATTTATAGTCCGCTTGATATGAATTTAGATTTAATCATATCAACACATGCACACTATGACCATTTTGACCCTGACTCTGTTCCGCTTATGATGTCCAACCCCAAAACAAAGCTTTTGGCGGCGTATGATGTAAAGGTTGAGGCGGAAAGATTAGGTCTTGATAATAACCGTATTTCCTACATAAAGCCGGGCGATATTTTTGATAATGATTGTGTTAAAATAGAGGCGCTTCCTTGCGATCATGGAGAAGCAGCTCCCGATGCTGTAGCATTGCTTATTGAGATTGCAGGTAAGAAAATTTACATTGCAGGTGATACAGCTTACAGAGAGGATTACTTTGTATCTCCTAAACTTCAAAATACGGATGTTTTTATAGCTCCTATAAACGGGGCTTTCGGAAATATGAACGAGCAAGAGGCAGCAAAAGCGGCAGGAATTGTAAAATCAAAGCTCTTTATTCCGTGCCACTATTGGAATTTTGCCGAGCACGGCGGAAATCCCAACCTTTTTGCTGAAGCAATGAAGGAAAATCACAGTGATTTAAACTATCTCTTAATGAGACCTAACGAAACCATCTGTTTGTAGTGAGGACATTAGTATGATAAGAGAAGATTTTTATAAAGACCGTCCTGCAGTTACGGTTTCAACCGATGAATTCTCTGCAACATTTCTACCGCTTGACGGCGCGAAGCTCGTTTCCTATAAAAACAAGGACGGGGAAGAGCTTATGGCTCAGATGCCGGGCGAAAAGTATCTAAGACTCGGCATTGACTCTAACTATATTGATTGCGAGTGCAGTGCGTGTGATGATATGTTCCCGACTATTGACCCTTGCGAGATTAACGGTCAGAAATATCTTGATCACGGCGAAGTTTGCAGAATGGAACATAGCTATAAAATAGAAGGGGATAAGGTTGCTTTTAGTGTTGAAGCAAGTGAGGTGAATTCAACCTTTGCAAAAACCGTTTATACCGACGGCAAATCCCTTTTTATTAAGTATAGAATTGAAAATCATAATGATTTCACCCTTCCTTATATATGGGCGGCTCATATGATGCTTATCGGTGAGGAAGGCGCCTATGTTGAAAGTGAATTTTCGAGAAATGACGAAAAACGGGTAATGTTTGGAAAACCTTTATCAATTGATACAGCAGAGGTGCTCGAGCCATTTGGTACAAATAAGGGCTATAAATTTTACTATACCGATGCGAAAGCCCCCATTAAGTGCTCGGTTATCTACCCCGATACAAACAAAAAAATATCGGTTGAGTTTGATAACGATATAGTAAAATATTTAGGCGTTTGGATGAATCCGGGCGACCTTAATGATATGTACAACATTGCGATTGAACCCTGTACGGCTTTGTATGACGACCCTATAAATGCCGAAAAGGGAAATGCAGCATCCTATATAGATGCAAAAGGGACGATTGAATTCACTCTCAAAATTGATAGTGAAATTATGGGAGGTAAATAAAAATGTCAAAAGAGATGAAGGTTCTTGTAACCGAAGGCTATAGCAAAGCCCAAATCGTTAAGATGCCGGTACCCGAAGTGTCTGATGATATGGTGTTAGTAAAGGTTTGCTATTGCGGAATTTGCGGTACAGACCAAGACCTGTATTCAAGCAACTGCAGCTTTGTTGAAAACGGTCAGGTAACCTATCCCTTGCGTCAAGGTCACGAATGGTCAGGCGTTGTTGAAGAGGTAGGCAGTAATGTAACCAAGTTCAAAAAGGGCGATAAGGTTGTAGGCGATAACATTGTTACATGCGGCGAATGTGAGGATTGCAAGAGCGGTAATTATATGGCTTGTAAGCATCAGATGCCGGTTGGAACCATAGACCCTGTATATAGCGGTGCATTTGCAGAGTATTATATCTGTCCTGCGCGTCACATACATAAAATTCCCGATACCATCACTTTAAAGGAAGCAGCTCTTGCGGAGCCGTTATCTGTTGCATACGGCGGAATTAAAAAGATGGATATTAACGAGAACTCAACAGTTGCTGTAATCGGTACAGGCTGTATAGGTTTATCTGCAGTAGTTCTTGCAAAGTGCTGTGGCGCTAAAAAGGTTTTCTTAATTGGCAGAAATCCCGATAAGCTTGAAGTAGCAGCAAAATTAGGTGCTGAAATTATTAACATCAAGGAAGTTGACGCTGTTGAAGAAATAAAGAAGCAGACCGACGGTATAGGTGTTGACTTTGTACTCGAGTGCTCAGGCGCAGTAGGCACCTTTAATCAGGCAATAGATATTTCGGCTCCCAAAGCTTTAGTTGCTTTAATCGGCTTCTATGAGCAGAGGGAAGACGGTGTTAATATCGATAGCATTGCTTCAAAAATGCTATGTATGTTCGGCGTAATGGGTGAGCCCGATAATATGCCCGGTGTTTTAAAGCTCTTAGAAAATCACCGTCCCGTATTATCTCCCATCTTAACAAGCGAGCTTGATTTTGACGATTGTATCAAGGGCTTTGACAGAAAAAATTATCCGAACGAAATTAAAATGGTAGTTAAAATTGCTAAGGAGTGCGATATTTGTGAATAAGGTTGCAATTATAGGAAAACAACAGCCCCGCGATATTAGAGAACAAATGAAAAAATATCTTGAGGAAAACGGCCTTGCGGCTGACCTTTTGGATATGCCGACAAGAAATACTCTTGATTGGCCCGACCAATTAAAAGGCTATAACGCAGTTATTTCCTGTGGAGAAAAATTTCCCGCAGAGGTTTTTGACATTTTAAAGGGAGACCTTAAATTAGTTTCCCGTTTCGGCGTTGGAACAGACGAAATTGATAAGGTTAAGGCTGCAGAGTGCGGCGTTGCAGTATGTAATGCGGCAGGCTCCTTGTCTACTGCAGTTGCAGAATGTGCTTTTGCATTTATGCTCTGCCTATTAAGACATATTGTTGACGGTGATAAGGAAGTTAGAAACAACGACTGGAGCCGTTTCTTTGAGAGTAAGACAGGCACACAACTTGAGGGCAAAACGGTTGGTCTTATTGGATTTGGCGATATTTCAAGGGCTCTTGCTAAAATGCTTTCAGGTTTCGATTGTCGCGTAATCGCTTATGACCTTTTCTGGAACGAGGAAGCTGCAAAGAAGTTAAATGTCGAGTATGCTGACATTGAGACAATTCAGAGAGAAGCTGATGTAATAAGCCTTCATGTTCCCTCAACTCCTGAAACTAACGGTATGATTAATAAGGAATTCTTATCTAAGATGAAGAAGACCGCAATACTTGTTAATACCGCAAGAGGTAGACTTGTTGTAGCTGAGGACCTTGCAGAAGCTCTTAATAACGGAACTATTGCAGGCGCCGGTATGGACGTTTTCACTCCCGAACCGCCCGAGCTTGACAATCCGCTTCTTACCGCTAAGAACACTGTATTTATGCCACATTCAGGGGCAGGAACAAGAGAGTGTTTTGAAAAAGCAGGTATGATTTCTGCTAAAAATGTTTTAGATTTCTTTACAGGCGTTACTGTTAAGACAATTCTTAACCCCGATTACATTAAGAATACCTAAGCTTTAAAATTATACTGTTTAAGATTGGAGAAAACTTATGATAACCGACCATATTCGCAATCGTGATAAATACTATTTTTTAGGTGAAGATTATAAATTAGCGCTTGATTATTTTGCTAGTCTTACAGGCGAGCCTTTTGAGGATGAAGATATCCCGATTGGTAATGGCAATTCTTCAATAAAGGCAAGGAATTTAATGACCAAAACAGTAGAGGATAGCAGTTTTGAAGCGCATAAAGTTTTTGCTGATATTCATTTTGTAGTGGACGGCAAGGAAAAAATCGGTTATACTGATTTAAAGAAGCTAACACCCAAAACCTACGATGAAGAGCAAGACCTAGCTTTTCTTGACGGTACAGGCGATTTTATCACCCTCTTACCCGGCTATTTTCTAATAGCTTTTGCGGATGACGCTCATATGCCTTGCGTATGCGTTGACGAGCCGGCACCTATTGCTAAAATGATTGCAAAAATAGAACTAAAGTAGAATCTCCTACAAGTAGGAAACATCGCTTTAAATCATATTTTAAGTTTAAAAGAAGTTAAAGGAGATTTTAAAAATGACACTAAAAGAAAAAATAAAGAACGGTGAAAAGTTAATCGGAACACACGTGTTTTTAAGCAACGTTTCTATTTCTAAAATTGCAGGGCTTTCGGGATATGACTATGTTTGGATTGACCTTGAGCACGGTACTATGTCAATTGATGATTTGTTAGCTACAATTATTGCTGTAAAATCGGGCGGTGCTGCTGTTGTTGTACGCGTTCCTCAAAATGACCTTACCTACACTAAAAAGGTTATGGATTTGGGTGTTGACGGCATTATTTTCCCGATGGTTAAAACTGCCAAAGAGGCAAACGAGCAGATTGCTAATACTCTGTATCCCCCTTATGGTACAAGAGGTTTTGGACCTATGAACGCAGTTGACTACGGATTCGCTGATGTTAAGGAATACATTACACATCCCGTAGATAATACCTGCCGCTTTATTCAGATTGAGCATGTTGATGCAGTTAATAATCTTGATGAAATCATTAAGAATGAATATATCGACGGATATATTTTTGGACCCAACGACTTATCAGGCTCTATCAATCGTTTGTGCGAGATTAAGATTGAGCCTACCTTAGAGCTTATGAGAAAAACAATCTCAACTTTAAAGGCTGCAGGCAAGTATGTAGGCATCTCTACAGGCGACCTTACAGAAGAAGGTCTCAAGTTCTGGCACGATATGGACATCGATATGATTTCCTCAGGCGGCGACTATACATTTATGATGCAGGGATTTATAAAGAACCGTGAGATACTTGAAAAGGTGCACAAATACGCAAAATAATAATTTTTGATAAAGGAGAAAAAATGAGTTTTTTAAAGGGTAAAACCGCTATTATCACAGGTGCAGGACGCGCAGTATTAAAGGACGGAAGATGCGGCTCAATCGGTTACGGAATTGCTATCGCTTATGCTAAATAGGGCGCAAACCTTGTAATTACAGGCCGTAATGTTGAAAAATTAGAGTCTGCTAAGGAAGAGCTTGAGAGATTATACGGTATCAAGGTTTTAGTTTTACAGGCAGATGTAAATTCGGGTGCAGATAATAAGGCTGTTGTAGATAATGTTATTAAGCAGACAATTGATACATTCGGCCGTATTGATGTGTTAATTAATAATGCTCAGGCTTCTGCATCGGGCGTGCCTCTTAAGGACCATACAACAGAGCAATTTGACCTTGCTATGTATTCAGGTCTTTATGCAGCATTTTATTATATGCAGGCTTGCTACCCCTATTTAAAGGAAACAAAAGGTACAGTAATTAACTTTGCTTCTGGTGCTGGTCTTTTCGGTAACTACGGTCAGTGTGCTTATGCTGCCGCAAAAGAGGGTATCCGTGGTCTTACCCGTGTTGCAGCTACAGAGTGGGCAGCAGACGGAATTACTGCTAATGTAATTTGTCCGCTTGCTTGGACTGCTCAGCTTGAAAAGTTTGCAGAGGCTTATCCTGATGCATTCAAGGCAAATGTTCATACACCTCCCGCAGGTCACTTCGGTGATGCAGAGCTTGAAATCGGTAGAGTTTGTGTTCAGCTTGCAAACCCCGACTTTAAGTATATGACAGGTGAAACATTAACACTTGAAGGCGGTTTAGGTCAAAGACCGTAAAATCATAATTAAAAGCAAAAAAGCAGTATCAGCTGATACTGCTTTTTCTTTTCGTTATACAATAATAAAAGACACCCAAAAAGGTGTCATTTATTATTGAAGACTAACCCTCAGTTTAATACAAATGCACCCCCCTTTTTAAGTTAGGGGGTGCAAAGTCATTTTAGGGGGTGCATTTTCTTGTCAAGGGGTGCAAATTGAATTCAGGGGGGTGCAAAACTAAAAACTGTACAGAGAAAAAGGTACGATTTCTGCCCGTAATTTACTGACAATAAATGGATTAAGTTTATATGGAACAGAACTTTGCATTCCAAGCAAAGCCACTTGTTCCAATCTCAAAATAGAAAAGTCGCTACATTCTTGAATTTTAAAATAATAATCTCTGTGAGAGTCATATTCCGAGAATCTTATTACAGACTTTTCAAAATCAAAAGAACATGATAATTCATCAGCAGCATTCTTTGTGTTTAGTGAGTTAATAATCTCTTGGCTTGATAAACTAATTTTGTATACAAATTTTCTCATAGTGGAATCATAGTTAATAATACCACCGGTTGCTTTGTTATGCTTTCTGTATATGGGGATAACAATTCCTAAAACAAGAGGAATAAGAATCGCAAAAAAGAATAGTACCAAAAACAAAAATTCCATTACAATTCCTCCTTTTTCTCCATTATACCATAAAAAGAAAATAACCGCAACTTGTATCAAAGTTGCGGTTATTCTTTGGCGGAGTAGGAGAGATTTGAACTCTCGCGCCGGTTACCCGACCTACGCCCTTAGCAGGGGCGCCTCTTCACCAACTTGAGTACTACTCCAAAATTAAGTGAATTGCCTTTTAAAATATTAAATTTAAAAGAAGTGGCGGAGAGGAAGGGATTCGAACCCTTGGCTCTTGCGAGTCACTGGTTTTCAAGACCAGCTCCTTAAACCGCTCGGACACCTCTCCATTTGCGACTATATTATATTATCATAAAGAAATCTAAAAGTCAATAAAAATATTAATAAAACTCCCATCGATTTTTCGATGGGAGTAATTTTAAGAGTCTGTATACGTAAGGTTAAACTATCTTTCTAATAAGTCAATCGCTTTAAGATATTTTTCTCTTCGGGCGAGAGCCTTTTCGTCAACGACATCAAGTCTTGATAAATCGGAATTATGCCTTAAATCAGCAAGCTTTACTGCCTTTGCAATTGGGTTTTCTTTAATGGCTTTTACATATTCCATATAATAGACTGATGAATCGTGGGTGAGCAAAATAAGCGCATCGATAATTTCCTTGCCAAAGCCCTTGTCAATTAAATTTTCAATTGTATAATCGGTGTCTTCAACTACATCATGCAGTAATGCAACGATTGTTGTCTCTTCCGTTTCCATCTGTTCTGCCAAGTGAAAAGGATGAAAAACATAGGGAATACCGCTTTTATCGGTCTGGTCCTTATGGGCATCAAAACAAAGCTTTAGTGCCTTTTTGGTCAAGGGTGTATATATCATTTTATCACCTCACAATTGAATTATATCATAATACATAACTAATTACAAGGGTGATATAAAAATCCCCACCGATAAATAGGTGGGGATAAATTTATAACATTTAAAACTGAATAAAAGAAAATTAACCGTTTACATTATAGTCAGCATTCATTTTATTTACAGCTTTAAACATCTTATGTAAATAAACGAAAGGACCAATCACGATAAGGCTTCCCAATACATTCCAAAGCCAATAATCTGCAGCGCTGAAGCTGTAGTTTACACCGCGTCTCTTAAGTTCTGCACCGATACGGTTAGAAATTCTGTGATACCAAACAATGCCTGCGATACCTAAAGTAATAGGGGCTACTATAAAAAACAATAGGCAGAAATGCATTGTTTTTTTACCGTCATATCTGGAAGCAACAATGTTAATGTCATTAGAAACTGCAGACATAACAACTAGCGGATAAATACCAAAAGTAATGATAGAAAGTAAAATGGTTTTTAGTAATCCTTTGTTTGTTTTAAGTTGACCAACAGGGGCAGCATTTACAGTGTTTTCCATAATAAAACTCCTTTCATTGACTAGTAATTATGAACAAATTGTTAACTAGTCTGTTTTTAGTATATCATAGATGCTTTGTAGTGTCAATAAATTTCGACAAAAATCCCCCTGCCGTATTTTCGGCAGGGGGAAAAGCTTTATTTATAAATCGCGCAATTATACTGTAATCTTTGCAATTCTTACAACAAGATTTTCACCGTATTTAAAGGGATCAGGCTGAATATTTACCTCGTCGCCGTTTTGAGTGAAATTAACTTCATTTCCATTATCAAGCCAAGATACCGATTTAATTTTTTCTTTAAAGGTAAAGATGTTGCTGGAGTCCTTAACCTCGTTTATTGTAACATTTGAATCGCCCCATACGCCTAAATCGTTTATAAACAGATAGTAGGTGTTATCATTTTTAAGAATAAAATTATTCGGTTTGTTCTTGATTTCAATACCCGACGGCTCAGGAATACGCAATGCTTCCTCATTTAAGGCGGTCCATTGACCTAAGGTTTCTAATGCTGCTTTATCAACGGTGCGAAGACTACCATCTGCTTTAGGTCCAACATTAAAAAGGAAATTAGACCTATATCTGCGACAAATTGCAAAGCTGTTAATTAGATTTGAACCTGATTTAAAATTAAAATCGTTTTTAGTGTATCCCCAATGGTCTGCAAGGGTTTCGCACATTTCACTTGCAATATATTTTGACGAGCCTTCAAGGTTTATAGGTTGCGGCCTGCCGCGTTCAAAGGTAACGCTGTCAAGCTCAATATTACCTAATTCACCGCGGTGGTCAAGACCTGTGTTGTTAATAATCATAGCATCGGGCTGATAGCTTCTGATAAGAGAATAAAGCTCATCTTCTTCCCAATCGTCATCAGGCTTGTTCCACATTCCGTCAAACCAAATACCACCTATTTTTCCGTAATTTTTGCAAATAATTTCAACACTTTTTCTAAGATATTTTAAATATTCTTTGAAGTTGGTTTCGTAGCTTTCTTCGTGCCAATCTAAAAGTGTGTGATAGAAAAAGGGGATAATACCGTGCTTGTTACATGCATCTACAAATTCTTTTATAAGGTCTCGTCCGCAAACATGCGGAGCATCGTATGTATTAAGTCCGCAAGTATCATAAAGCGAGAAACCGTCGTGATGTCTGGTGGTGAGGGTTATATATTTACAACCCGCCTCTTTAGCGGTAAGAGCTAATTCGTCTGCCCAAGTTTCTTTAGGGCAAAAGGAGTCAAGAGTTTTAAGGTATTCGTCCCAAGATATATCCAAAAGTTCTTTGGACCATTCACCTTTTTCTATAACGCTATAAAGTCCAAAATGAACAAACAGACCAAACCCTAATTTTTCAAATTCCTTTATTCGTTTTTCAATAATCATAGAAAGACCTCCTAGGTGTGTTATCATTCAATAATAGTATACTACAAAATCCCATATAAAACAAGAAAAAAATTCCCTCAAAAAGCCTTGAGGGGAAATTATAAATATAAGGTTTATTGCAGCTTCGCATTAAGCTTTCGGCTTACTATTTTTATCGTAATAACAACCGTCAGCCATACCACAAAATATATAATTAAAAATATTGCAGTAAAAATAAGTATTACGCTAGGATTAAAGGGTATCCAATTGTTTATAAGATAACAAGTCACATAAGCTACATATAAAAGGGAAAGGTGACAAAGAAGTGACTTTGGAACACTAAAGCTTTCTATTTGATTAAATACTGATGCTCCCGCTTGGACGAAAGCGAGTAAGTATATAGAAATGATTGCTATGAGAGTTTGTGTTCCGTTTAGCGAAAAATCCTCAACAGTTTTCTGCAAAACGGCATATATTATACCGAGTATAATCGGACCAAATCCGCCGAAAATAAGTCCCCGGTGTAAAAAAGCTTTCAAATATTTGTTCATATTAAATTCCTATCCTTTCTTTGATTAGTTTAAGCTGCCTGCGTGAGACATAGTCTGTATGTCCGTTTTTAAATTGAATTTTGAGTGTACCCGATATAGAAGTGTCAAATCTTTCCATCTTTTTAATGTTGGCAAGACAAGATTGATTTATTTTAACAAAGCTTTCGGGCAATTTTTCTTCTAGGGTATAAAGTCTTTCTTTTAAAAGAAATTGCTCTTTATCACAAATGGCGTAAATCCTATTTTTTATTACGCTTATACAGTGAATATCGCGAGTGTTGAGCTTTATGATTTGACTTTCCTTGTATACGAGAAGAGTAGGTGAATTTTGTTCGGCAAGTCTTTTTATTTCCTCTGTAAGAGGACTTTCTTGCTTTGCATAAACCACAATCTTTTCTTCACAATTAGAATCAATTATTATTTCACATTTCACTGTATCATCTCCTTTCGCAGATATATTACACCATACAAAAAACTCTTTCAAGGCATTTTAAGTGTTCGGTTAATAATTAAACTTAAACGGAAAATATGAAAGGGTAAATTATAATATAATATATAAATATTACTCATAATATTTTAGTAGTGGTTATAAGGATTTGTATTTAATACTAAAACAGGGTTGGTGTAAAAATGCAACAAATTGCAGCATATACTAAAGAATTTCTAAATCCGTTGTCAGAGATTTCTGCTAGTATATTAGAACTTATTGGTATTGTTATCATTATAATCGGCTCTTTGCGTGCATTAATACGACTTTTTGAAAATGTGGTAGTTAAGAAAGGTTTTCATGTGGTTATAGACCTTGGAAAAGCACTTTCTTTAGCTTTAGAGTTTAAAATGGGTGCCGAAATCATTAAGACAGTTATTATTCATAATCTTGAAGAGCTTGCAATACTCGGCATTGTAATTGTGATTCGTGCCTTATTGGCATTTATAATTCATTGGGAAATAAGGTTAGAAGAAAATCCGAATAAAAAATTTTTGAAAAGAAGAAATAACAAAAATCCCCACCGGACAATCAGTGGGGATTTCGCAATTTTTTAAAATTATAGAACAACTGTGGGGATATCTAATAAGATGCCAACTTTTTGTAGTACCGAAGCGTTATGACCTATAGCCAATGCGCAGTGGTGGGTTGGTGCTTCTGCAAACCATTTGGTCATATATGTGTCAGGGTCACAAGAAAATTTCACGGGAGTTTGTGTATTACCAATCTGCATAATAGGACCGTCTGTAGCCTCTGCTTCGCTGATGATGAATTTTAATTTGCCGTCACCGGTTTGTGTAACATTAAGGGTAGTTACGGGACCGGGCTTAACCTTGGCTTCAACAGAAATACCGCTTCCTTTTTTGCCGTGATATACACCCATACCGCGAAGTATCGGCTTTTGGTCTGAAATTTTAATATGGAAGGGACCGTCGTGTCCGATTAGAATAGTGCCATTCACATAATCGGTAACAACGATTTCTGCAAAGCTGCCGCCAACCTCTAACAAATCACAGATTTTCATTGCTAATGCGGTTTTCATATCTGCTTCACCTGCACAAGGCACTCCGTTTGCAGTGAGCAGTGAATGACCGACAATAAATCCGCTCTGCAAATCCTCGTATGGATTGCCGTCGGTGCTGTGATAATAATAAGCTAAAGCATCTAGGCTGTAATCCTTAACCATATTTGCTTGAGCAGCAGCTACGGCAGCCGACCAACGTAATTGCTCGTCGGTAGGTTTTCGTACACGTGGGTCAGACGGAGAATCGCCGGTAATTTCAAACATCTCCTTGATTTCTGCTAGTTTTGCATCAATCTGCTCGTCGGTTACAGCCTCTAGACGCTTATTTAAGTCACACATTTCGAGAATTTCTACATGTATACCTGCCTGAGCCGAGAGCATAGTTAAATCACTATACATATCCAACATACCGGAATAATTGCCGCCCAAAAAGCCAAAACGGGATAATTGAAGTGAGCTTTTAACTTGTGCTGCACGGCACCACTCACCAATTTCTTCCCAAGCGCGTATAGCCTGTGGCATATCGCAGGTAACCTCATTAGATGCAGCGACAGACGGAGTCTCTGTTAACCCTAATAAGCCGTTAACACAGTAGAAAGGAATGTTGGCACGGTTAAAGGCATTAGAGACTTCGGGCAGGGGACAGTTTATGCATTGTGAAAGCCATTCGCCCGTATCGGTTTTTTCGTAGTTGATTTGTGGGGAAGGCTGAAGATTAAGCACAACAACGGGAGCAGTGCAAATGCGGTGGATAGGAAGTACAGTATCTGATGTGAAATATGTAGCGCTGTGCATAAATATAATGTCCACATTGTTTTGTTGGAAATATTCACCTGCAGCTCGGGACATATCAACATTGTCCACCATACCGAAATTGAATACCTGACCATAAGATGATAATTTTTCTTCGATAAACCGATTGTATCCGAGTAGACGGTCATAAAGATTGGAAAACTGTGACCAATAGGCGCGCAGTCCTGCGCTGTATAATCCGATTTTCATTGTGATAATTCCCTCCATGTAAAATTTTTTACTTTGATATGTTCATTGTATCATACACGAAAAGCTGCTGACAAGGTTATTAATTGCTAAAAAATAGTACAAAATTGCTCTTGATAGAGTTTGTGCTATGCGGTATAATTAAGCAAAAGCAGAAGGAAAAAGAGGGTAGAATATGTTAGAATACAATTTAGACCTTACACCAGACTCTTATCAACATGTTTTAACTTTGGATGCATTGGCGCAGTCTTTTCCTTTTTATCCGATTGAGGTGGGATATTTCCATGCAAAAGATGCGTATTATACTAAGCGAAGTGGACTTGATAATTATCTGTTGATTATCACAGTCGGAGGTAGCGGTCATATATCATGGAAGGGTCAGAAGGCTGTATTGGAAAAAGGACAAGCTGTACTGATTCATTGTAATGACTACCACGAATATGCAACAGCTTCAGGAATGGATTGGCGCTTCTTTTATCTTCATTTTTCTGCTGCATCGATGGAGGGATATCATCATCTTTTTTTGAAGAGCTTATCCCCTGTGCAGTTGGTTGGGTTGGAAACATCGTGTAGCCTGATGGAGCGGCTTTATAAATATGCAGGTGAAACCTCTTCGTTGGTAGCCGCGGCTCAAAGCAATATTATTTCGGCATTGTTGACCGAAATGGCGGTTTCACTAGCAAAGAGGGATTCGGAGTTCTCTAAAAATCACAGAGTCCAAAAATTAGCAGATTTCATTAGAGAAAATTGCGAAAAATCATTGAGCTTAGATAACTTTATGGAAATGGTGCACCTTTCAAAGTATCATTTGATACGTATTTTTGAAAAACAAATTGGTATGTCTCCGTATAAATATCTGCATCTGTGCCGTATTGAGCGGTCAATTTCTTTGTTAAAAAACACGGAACTTTCCATTTCACAGATTGCAGGAATGGTTGGTTATGCGGATTCGGTTGTGTATATTCGGCATTTTAAGAGCTTTCATAAGATGACGCCTGCAAAATATCGAGCAAACTCACTTTTGGTAAAAGAGACTTCTTTTTTGTAACATGTAGTATATAGATTATAAAAAACGAACTTTGTAATGGCTTAGAAATAGGTCTTGAAAACTTTTTCACTTCGAATGTATTTAAATGTGAAATTCAAAGGAATATTAAACAAC
The DNA here is from genome assembly GCA_029227055.1 of Oscillospiraceae bacterium. Lineage (GTDB taxonomy): Bacteria > Bacillota > Clostridia > Oscillospirales > Acutalibacteraceae > UBA737. The sequence goes on from JAQXZE010000047.1 coordinate 26,413, forward strand.
AACAATCCCCACCGAATAATCGGTGGGGATTAATTTATTTTTTGAGGACAAAGATTACTTCATATCCTTAATTGCAGCCTGTGCTGCTATCACCAAAAGAGGGAAATTATTCAATTTGGACGTCGTCGACGATGCAGTTGAGTTCTCCGTGATTCCAATCCTCAATTGCATCAATTAAATTCATAGCAGCCCAAGTTGATTTTTTACATTTTTTGCATCTGACAATATAATCACTTACAAAATCTAATAAAATTTCTCCGTCAGCACCACAATGAGGACACTTCCTTTTCAAATGTCGGTTACACCCTAAAACATAATTATATGACCAGTGGTCTTGATTGTGTAATCCATTTATACTTTCACCATTTGAGTGAGGAATAAGTTTT
>JAQXZE010000048.1 GCA_029227055.1 Oscillospiraceae bacterium
TATTTTTATTTATGTAAATTTCAGCGCCGCCCGAAATTTTTGTATATTCAAAAAAGCGGGCTGCCGCGGTGTATGCTATATTCTTCTCACCGCTGAAAAGCCGATTTGAGCAATCAACCGTTATTTTATCGGATGGGACTACGGTTATTTCGTCAGCAAGATTTACCGACTGCATAACCGAATCCAAAAGGTGATATCCGTCCTCGCGTTTTCCTGTTATATTAAGGGTTAAATTGATTTTTGCGTTGCATAAAAGCTTCATTTTTATCCCCCGTTTCAGTAAAGTTAGTCTTTTTTCCATACCTTAAAGGTAAAAGCAGATAATTTTTCGCTAACCTTTTTGGATTTCAAAATTATAAAGGCTAAAAATGCGCCGAGTGTATTTAAAATAAGGTCATCAATATCGGCAGCACCGCTTAAAAAGATTATCTGTAGTATTTCGATAGCGATAACAAAAAGTATAATTGATGTTAAAAACTTTAGCAGATTATTTGCAAATTTAAAAAATATCGGCATAAAAAAGGCAAGGGGAACTAAAACCAAAAAATTGCCCAAAAGATTTTCTGCTGTTTCAAAGAGGGAGAAATAATTGTTGTGGTAGCCGTCAATAAAAAATTCTACTGTATGAAATGGAACAAAATTTGTATGCGCTTCTAAATAAAGGCGTTTTTCTTCACCTGATAGAGCAAAAAAGTTTGATATGCTTCTTCCGAAATGGTCGTTAATAAGGGTGAAATCTATTACAACTGTTAGGTACAGTAAAAATAAAAGCAGAGTAGTAATTTTAACAATACGGTATTTTCTTTTCTCGGATTTTTCTTTTTTTACGAGCAAATATGAGGCAGTAAAAGCCAAAGCAAAGCTTAAAACTATCATAACTATTTTAGCGGTGTAGGATATTTTGAAAAAGGATAAAACCGAGCCTGTAACACAGATAAAAAGGGCTGCAAGGAAAATATAGAGTATTCCTGCAACAGTATTTATTCGCGATACCTTCAAAACAACACCTCCGCCTAGTCTATTAAAAATAATTATATCAATTAAAACGATTAGTGTCAATTAAATATAATTCCTTTTTAGGTTTGACAGCAAACTAACTTTTTAGTATAATTTTACTATGAAAATAGGAAACATTGAGATTAAAGGAACCGCCGCATTGGCTCCTATGGCAGGTGTTGCCGATAAGGCTATGCGGGAAATATGTGTAAAATACGGGGCAGCCTTTTCTATGGGAGAGCTTACGAGTGCTAAAGGAGTAAGCCTGGGGGATAAAAAATCCGCCCGTTTGTTATCTCCTGATAAAAACGGCAAGCCCTTTGCTTCGCAGCTTTTCGGCAGTGAGCCTGAGGTTATGGCAAGGGCGGCTGTTACAGCCCTTTCTTTAGGCCCCGATTTTATCGATATAAATATGGGTTGCCCTGCTCCCAAGGTTGCGGGTAACGGTGGCGGCAGTGCCTTAATGCGCGATATTGATAACGCGGCGAAAATCGTTGAAGCGGTAGTAAAGGCAGTTGATATTCCCGTTACAGTTAAGATGCGGACGGGTTGGGACAAGGATTCTATAAATGCGCCCACCCTTGCAAAGCTTTGTGAGGCGGCAGGAGCGTCGGCTATAACGGTTCACGGCAGAACAAGAATGCAAATGTATGCCCCGGGAATTGATTATGAAACAATAAAGGAGGTAAAAGAAGCGGTCAGTATCCCTGTAATCGCAAACGGGGATGTGAGTGATGGAAAATCCGCCAAAGAAATGTTAGATATCACAAATTGTGATTTTTTGATGGTTGGAAGAGCCGCTATGGGAAACCCTTTTGTTTTTGAGGAGATTGACGCCTATTTAAACGGCGCAGCTTATATACCGCCTACCCTTAATGAAAGACTTCGCGTTATGAAAGAGCAGATAAAGTTAATGCTCGAATATAAAGATCCTCGTACTGCTATTTTAGAATCGAGAAAGCATACGGCGTGGTATATGAGGGGACTTAAAAGTGCCGCCGCTCTTCGCAGAATGTGCGGAGAAATAAATTCTTTCGAAGATATTGAGAGAATATGCGAAAAAGCCCTTGAAGATAATAAAGATTTGTGTTAAAATCAAGTATTGTTAAGAATTCCTTGAAAGGATGAGAGAGAATGTCAGGACATTCCAAATGGAGTAATATAAAGCGTAAAAAGGAAAAAACAGATGCAGCCAAGGCTAAAATCTTTACCAAAATGGGTAGAGAGATTGCCGTTATAGTTAAAAACGGCGGTGCTAACCCTGCAGAAAACAGCAAGCTGAAGGACGCTATTGCAAAGGCAAAGGCGGCTAATGTGCCAAACGAAAATATTGAAAGGATTATCAAAAAGGCAGCAGGCGACGGCGACGCTACAAACTATGAAGAGTTAATCTATGAGGGCTACGGTCCTGCAGGTATTGCCGTTGTTGTAGAGGCTTTAACCGATAACCGCAACAGAACTGCAGGCGAGATGCGTCATTATTTCGATAAATGCGGCGGTAATATGGGTCAAAGCGGCTCGGTTATGTTCATGTTTGACCGCAAGGGAGTTATTGAAATTGAAGCTGAGGGTCTTAGTGAAGACGATGTTATGGAAGCGGCTCTAGATGCAGGCGCTGAGGACTTTAATTATGACGGCGATGTTTTTGAAATCACAACAGAGCCCAACGATTTAGGAGCGGTCAGAGATGCCCTTGAAGAAAAAGGATATAGCTTCTTATCAGCAGAGGTGCAGTATATACCTCAGACTACTTCCACTATTGACGACCCTGAGCTTGTTACAAAGATGGAAAAACTTATTGATATGATGGAAGAAAATGACGATGTTCAGGCAATCTGGCACAATTGGGAAATGCCTGATATTGACGACGAAGAATAATACAACTAAAGTAAAGACACCGCAAGAAATTTCTTGCGGTGTCTTTTTAAATCTCAGAATGTTTTGCCTTTATATAACGTGCTAAATATACAAACGGCGTATCTAAAAGACTTGTTGCTACATAGATTAAATAACTCGATATTATTATGGAAATGAGAGTTTTTGTATCGTAAAATCCGTAAAAGGCAAGGAGATTAAAAATAATTGTATTTATAACCTGAGAAATAAGGGTTGAAAAGTTGTTTCGAACCCATAAAAAACGCTTTTTATCACCAAATTTTTTGGTGGTATATTCCCACCACCTGTGATATAAAAACACATCAAGTCTCTGCGATACGGCATAGCCTATAAAGCTTGCTATTGTCAGACGGGGAGTAACGGCAAATATTTGCTTTATAAGAGGGGCTGCCCAATCGCTTGATGAGGGAGTAAAAAGGAACCACACCTGAGTGAAAATCAGCATTGTAATGCTTGTGAAAATGCCGATATGTACGGCTTTTGCGGCTTGCTTTTTGCCTTCGTTTTCGCTTAGGATATCGGTTGCAAGATAGGTTGAGGCAAACATAACATTTCCGAGCGTTTGCTCAATACCGAAAGCCTTTATGATAATTAAAACCTCGATATTAGCAAGTATTGTAGCGATTACGATAAAGGCGAAAAGACCTGACTTGCCGAAAAGTCTGTAGGAGAGCACCGTTGCCCCAAAGATTAAAACGAGGGATAAAAATAACGCTAATTCATTCATAAAATCACCTAAAAACAAAAAATACGCCCACTACAGGCGTACAAAAAATTCACAATATTGCCCGTAGTTTTGTTTATAGACAGGATGGTTTCGAACTGTCTTTTCCTAGATTCTATCACCTGAATGTTATAAAGTCAAGAAAAAAGGAAAATGTTCGACAAAATGTATTATATAATATATAAATTTCTTGAAATAGGTATGTAAATATGGTATGATAAAATGAAATATTATTGACGGGAGGGACAATAGGAGATGAACCTTAAAAAATGGGTAGTAGGTACACCTGACAGGGAACTTGCAAAGCGGCTATCGATTGAATGTGATATAGACCCGTTTGCAGCTCTTATTGCCTCTCAAAGAGGATATAACGACCCCCCTCAAATAGAACAGCTTATAACAGACGAGGTTTTATTTGAAGACCCCGCCGAGCTTATTGATATAAAACTTGCAGCCGATGTTGTAAATGGTGCAATAGCTGATAAAAAGAAAATAGCCGTTTTCGGCGACTATGACTGTGACGGTGTTACCGCCACCGCTATTATGCTTTCATATTTAAGAGAGCGAGGCGCTAATGCAGTTTATTATATACCCGACAGAATAGCAGAAGGCTATGGTATGAATAAGTCTGCGGTAGATAAACTAAAGGAGATGGGCGTAGAGCTTATTATCACGGTTGATAACGGAATAAGCTGTGCCGAAGAAATTAACTATGCGGCATCTCTCGGTATAAGTACAGTTGTTACCGACCATCATCTTCCGCCCGAAGAATTACCTAGTGCCGCTGCAGTGGTAAATCCGCATAGGAAGGACTGTCCCTCAGCATTCAAAGAGGTTTGCGGCGCTATGGTAGCTTTTAAGCTTGTATGCGTTATTGCTGATAAAGAGCCTGAAGAACTAGTGGATAAATATGCCGACTTGCTTTCGGTTGCAACTATAGGCGATGTTATGCCTTTAGTATCGGAAAACCGCAGTATTGTTAAGTGCGGTATTGCTAAAATGAAGCGAAATAGCTGTGTTGGCATAGGCGCTTTAATGGGTGTTTCAGGTGTTGAAAAGGGCAGTATGTCGGCAGGTAAAATATCCTACGCGATAGTGCCTAGAATTAACGCCGCAGGCAGAATGGGCAGTGCTGATAAAGCGCTAGAGCTTCTTTTGTCGGATAATATGCTCGAGGCTTTAAAAATTGCTAACTTTTTGGATGAGCAAAATGCTCACCGTCAAAATACCGAAAAACAGATACTTTCAGAGGCAATAGAAAAAATCGAAGCCTTTGGATATCAGCACGATAGAGTTATTGTGGTTTCAGGCGATAATTGGAACCTTGGAGTAGTAGGTATCGTTGCTGCCCGCATTACCGAAAGGTACGGAAAGCCGTCGTTTGTTATTTATTCTGAGGGAAGCGAGGCTCACGGCTCGGGTAGAAGTATATCGGGCTTTAGCCTTTATGATGCGATCAATAATTGCAGTGAGCATCTTACAAAATTCGGCGGTCACGAGCTTGCGGGCGGAATAAGTCTTTTAGAAGAAAAAATTGAAGATTTTAGAAAAGCTATTAATTCTTAC
>JAQXZE010000049.1 GCA_029227055.1 Oscillospiraceae bacterium
TCAGGGTGCTCATATAAAACCCACATAATCTTTGCAGCATCCATAGCAGAACCGCCGCCGAGAGCAATGATTGTATCAGGCTCAAAAGCTGCCATCTGCTTTGCGCCGTCCTGAGCGTTCTTTAAGGTCGGGTCGGGCTGACTAGCCCTTTCAAAAACGAAAATTCTGCGGTCAATATTATCGGGAAGTTCCTCTTTAAGAACCTTTGAAATAGGCATATTAGGAACATAAGGGTCTGCATGAGCGATTTCGATATATTCGGTCAAATCATCAAAAGTGATTTCTTCTCTTTTGGCAAGCGGACTATCCTTGCTCATTATAAGCGAATATGTAAACTCGGTTACCATCTCATGATGAAAATCCTTTTCCTCAAGCATGGTCTTAAAATACATATCATAGTTTTCGGCATATCGTATAATGCCCAACTTGTAGTCGTGATTGAGCATATAATGAATAGTGCGCTGAGAGTTGGTTTCTTTGTAAAAAACCTCTACCGCGTTATTACTTGTAAGCGACTTTGAAAAATTAGCAAAGGCATCAGAAATGTAGGCTGCACGAGGTACAGAAATAGAAAATTTTTGTTTTTGGGCGCTCCTGCCTTGTAAAACTTTTCGACCTCGTCAATCTGACCGAGGATACCTTTAGCGTAGGTTATGAACTCCTCCCCTTCGAGAGTAAGCTTCATACCGTTTTGGGTGCGTTCAAAAATTGTAATCCCAAGGTCTGCTTCGAGTTCCTTTATGGAACGGCTGATATTCGGCGCCGCTATAAGCAATACCTCTGAGGCTTTACTGAGCGACCCCGATTTTGCAACCGCAATTGCATGCTTCATATGTAATAGGTTTAACAATTCTTAACACCACCTTATACTTATTTTACCTACATACATCCTATCGTCTTATAACTGTCGATATTTTTTCAATACCATTAAGATTGTTTTTATAATTCTATTTTCTGTATCACAACACTGTCATACATCATCATTGCAACATTATCATCATATTGATTGAAAACTGCCTCATTGATATGACCATTAACATTATTTTCTATCAACTTAACAAAATCAACACCGGCGCCATACGCGTGAAGATACGCACCGCCAAAGCGTGGATTTATTTCTGATAAATAATACTTGCCTTCCTTATAAAACAAATCAACATCAATGGGGCCATTAAAACGAAAATGTTTCAACGCGTCACACAAAAATTCAACAAGCTTATCATCCTTAAATGATACTGTTTTACTTGCGCCACCGATTTTTGTTTCAATCTTTCTTTTTGTAAAAATGCTGACAGGATTATGAGTTATCGTATCTATATAAACATCGGCATCCATATCAATAGAATCCATGTATTCTTGAATAATCAATGAAGCATCTTCTTCACACGCTTTTTTCAATTCAAGAATATTATCAATTCGTTTGGCACCAACGCTACCACTACCGGTTCTTGGCTTTACAAACACAGGAAATGACAATTCTTGTTTTTCAATATCAAAAACTGCTTCATCATAACTTCCATATGTTTTTGGCGTATTTACACCGTTTTCTTTCAAATGTTTATATAATTTAAATTTATCAAAGCACAAAATCGCAGTGTCATAATAAGGAGACAAAACCTCCACACCCATTGAAGAGAATAACTCCCGATTTTTTGCTAACATTTCAATTTCGGGATCAATCAATGTCGTTATTGCATTGATTTTTTCTTTTTTACATATATCAAGAATTGTCGATAAGTATTTTTCATCGCTAATCGCAGGTACTATATAATGTGTGTCGGCCATATAAATAGCGGGAGCATACACACTCATATCAGTCGCAATAATTTTAGATCCTGGCGATAATGATTTGCGAAAATTTTTTAACAGCTCTGCACGTCTACCTACACTACAAAATAATATATTCATTTAACTAACTCCTTATCTTTAATAGATGATCCTTTAAATGCTTCCATAGTAGCTGATGTATCAGATGAAATACCTTCTTTAACAAATACGCATTTGATTGTTAAAAATATAATTCTTACATCTGTAAGAAAACTTATGTTTTGCGTATACCAAACATCGTGCTCAAATCGTTGTTCCCAACCAAGTAGATTTCGCCCATTCACCTGCGCCCAACCGGTTAAACCCGGAAGGACATCATGCCTGTGTCTTTGTTGCTCGTTATAAAGCGGTAAGTATTTGATTAAAAGCGGTCTTGGACCTATAAGCGCCATATCACCTTTTATAATGTTGAAAAGCTCGGGAAGTTCATCAAGCGAGGTTGAGCGAAGAAATTTTCCGTACCTTGTAAGACGCTCTTCATCAGGCAATAATTTTCCATCCTTATCCTTTTGACAGGTCATTGTGCGAAATTTAATAAGTTTAAATATTTTTTCGTTTTTACCAGGTCGCATTTGTGTAAAAAAAGGATTGCCTTTCATTGCAATCGCACCTATTACGATTAAAACCAATAATACAGGCGAAAGTACTATTATCGCGCCCAAGGACAAACAAAAATCAATTGGGCGCTTTATATATTTTGCATACATTTATGTATCTCCTTAAAAGAAACTCTTTATTATGTCAATTACTGCATCCTGTTCTGCCTCGGTCATTTTAATATCGCTTGGCAGACAAAGTCCGCGTTTGAATATTTCTTCACCAACACTGTTTCCATTAGCACTAATAAAATCATTATCTTTAAATACAGGCTGCATATGCATCGGCTTCCAGATGGGACGCGCTTCAATATTAGCGTCATTAAGCTTATTTATGATATCTATGGGGCTAACATCAACACCCTCATCAATAAGCATACAAGAAAGCCAAAAATTCGGTTTTGTATCTTCTAGATACGGATTCATCTTTACGGGTAAACCCTTAAATCCTTGCTCATATCTGCGGTAGATTTTTTCTTTGAGTGCTCTGTGCTCTTCAAGGTGAATAAGTTGTCCACGACCGATTCCCGCAACAACGTTGCTCATTCGGTAGTTGTAGCCAATTTCTTCGTGCTGATACCAAAGAGCGTTTTCCCTTGCCTGTGTAGCCCAGAAGAGCGCTTTATCACGGGCTTTCTTATCGGCGGTTATAAGCATACCGCCACCCGAAGAGGTTATAATTTTGTTGCCGTTAAAGCTAACTATGTTATATCTACCCAAGGTTCCGCACTGTCGACCCTTGTATGTAGCAGAAAGTGCTTCTGCGGCATCTTCTATAAGTATTGCATTATACTTTTCGCATATTTCGAGAATTTCGTCCATCTTAGCGGGTGAGCCATAAAGATGGGCAAGAGCTACTATTTTTGTATCGGGGTATTTTTCGAAAGCCTTTTCGAGTGCTTTAGGGTCCATATTCCAAGAATCAAATTCCGAATCGATAAACACCTGAATGCCGCCCTCATAGGACACAGGATTTACCGTTGCAGCAAAGGTTGTATCAGAGCAAAAAACTCTATCCCCCGCTTTAAGTCCCGCAAGTTTCATCGCAAGATGAATTGCCGCTGTACCTGAAGATAGTGCAAGACAATAATATTTATCCTTTTCATCCTCTGCCATAAAAGCCGCCATTTCAGCCTCAAAATTATCACAGTTAAAGCCTAAGGGGGCTATCCAGTTTTTATCAAATGCTTCCTTTACATAGATCATTTCTTCGCCGTGTATAGTGGGCGTAGAAAGCGGTATTCTCTTTTCAAATCTCATAATATATCCCTTTATTCTTTAAAATTAAAATCAAGTCCTACATAGTTTAAGGCTTCTTGATAGGTTGAAATATTTTCAGGAGATAATTGTTTTACATAATTTATATATCCTTTTATTTGATTTTTCCTGAATAAAATCGTTCTAAACCATCTGGCAACCCACATTAAAGGCATCAAAGCCGGTGCTTTTCTAAGGATAGGATAGTTATTTGCCATTACAATCTTATTTGGGAAAATAGCTCTAATCCATTTTGTTGTTTTAACATTTTTGCCAGATTTAGAAGCTTTAAGTCCGCTTGAAATTTGTCGCTTTTCTGATGTGCCGAAAGAACCGCTTGAAAAAATCACATTTGTGATAAAATCGGTCTTTTCATCGGCTTCAGCACCTTCAAACCAAACAGCTGAAAGTCTTCTTATATTAGTATAGAATTCTAAAATTAAAAGCTTTTCTAAACCTTGTTTTATATACTCCTCATCAAGCTTTTTGCATGATTTTCTGTACATCCATAAATCTATCAGGTGTCTGATACCTATTCCGCCCTCGCGGTAATGCTTAGCAAAGTGCGCAAACAGATAAATGTATGTATCCTCAGATGTCATTTCGTATCTGTATGGATTATCACTGTTTTGCTTTGCTAAATTCCAACCCTCACCGAAATAGGCGTAATAATCTTTATGGTAAGATGGAATAAGCCTTTTATGTAATTCCAAATAGAGCTTACCTGGTTTATCCCATACTATCTCGTGGTCGCTTTCAAGTTTTGCTGAAAAGCCGAGTTTTTGCATAATGGGTTTAATTTTATCGTATTGTTCTGTTCGGATTAGGACATCAGCATCTCCCATAGGTCTCATTTCAGTCTTAGGATATAAAGACTTTATAAGGGCACCTTTTAGAAGCATATAATCAATGGCATTTTCACTAAAAGCCTTTTCAAGACTTGAAAGCTCAAAAAGTTGATTTTTATCAACCATAATCATTTTAAAGGTAGCCATTTCAAGCGCTGTTTTTACTTCTGCAGATACATTAAGTTTTGAATTATAAACCCCGTAGTATATAAGCGGTAAAATCTGATGCTTTTTAGCAAGCAAAAGACAAGCTTCCCAATCAAAATCATCAGAAATATTAGCTACAGAACCATCAAGGGCACTTTTAATAAGAAGAATAATGTTTTCCTGAAAAACTGTCATCATAAAACCTCAAAACTAATTTTTTCTCCAAACCATTTTGTTTATTATTCCTGTGTAAGACTGTATTATCTTTACGATCTTAGTGGAAATATCACCGTCTGAATATTCAGGTACTGTATTCGCAATATGGCCGTTTTTATACATCTCTACCGCCGTATCAACAGCCTGTAAAACTGCATCGCCGGTTATTGTGCCTACGATAAAGACGCCTCTATCCATTGCCTCAGGTCTTTCGGTAGAGGTTCTAATAGATACAGCGGGGAATTTTAAATTGGCACATTCCTCAGGGATTGTTCCGCTATCTGAAACCACACAAAATGCGTTCTTCTGCAGTTTATTGTAATCGCAAAAACCTAACGGTTTATTTTTAATAACACGCTTGTCAAACACAAAGCCCCTCTGCTCAATATACTTACTTGAACGCGGATGACATGAATAAAGAATGGGCATATCGTATTTTTCTGCCATTAAATTAACTGCATTCATAAGGGAAAAGAAATTGCTTTCAATATCAATATTTTCTTCTCTATGAGCTGAAAGTAATATGTATTTGTTTGGCTGAAGACCGAAACGCTCTAAAACATCACTTTCTTCTATCTTTTCGGCATAAGAGTTTAAAACCTCAGCCATAGGAGAGCCTACAACAAATGTATACTCAGGTTTAACACCGCTATCAAGTATATACCTCCTTGCGTGTTCGCTGTAGCAAAGATTAACATCACTTGTAACATCGACAATTCTTCTGATTACTTCCTCAGGCAAATTCTCATCTTTACAGCGGTTTCCGGCTTCCATATGGAACACCGGTATTTTAAGGCGCTTTGCAGAAATTACACTAAGGCAAGAATTTGTATCTCCTAAAACAATTATAGCGTCTGGCTTAACCTCGCACATCAGTTCATAGGATTTTGCTATAACATTTCCCATTGTCTGACCTAAATTATCTCCGACTACACCTAGATAATAATCGGGTTCTCTAATACCGAGTTCCTCAAAGAAAATCTTATTTAGTTCGTAATCGTAATTCTGACCTGTATGGACTAAAATATTATCAAAATATATGTCGCACTTTTTGATAATCGCCGACATTTTAATAATTTCAGGGCGTGTGCCTAAAATCGTCATTAACTTTAATTTACTCATATCAGACCTCACAAATTGTAATGTAAATATAAATCCTTATGTGCTTTTACCCACTCTGCCATTTCAGCAATCATCTGCTCGTAATCGGGGATAATGTAACTGAAATCAAATCTCGTTCTTTTAAGTGATTTATCAGCATTAACACCCTCAACCGCAACGATATCAAGTCTGTTGTCACGCAGATACTTATTTAAAAGACAAAGCAAATCAAATTTATTTATACTGCTATCGGGGACTGTGTTGTAAAGTCCTGTTGCTCTTTCTCTTGCTGCAACCTCCATAGTTTTAGCAAGTTGAAGGGTAGTCTGCCCTGTCCAAATAGCCTTGGTAAATCCGTTTATAGTTCCGTTTTGCTGCATAAACCAATTCATAAGACCTATACCATTAGGATTTATATCGGGACCGATAATAGAGTTTCTCAAGGTTATGTTTTTATTATCTTCTAACTCACCTAACGCTTTTGAACGGTCATAAAAGGTCTCGCCGTCCCTGAAATCTTCTTCAGTGTACTGACCTTTTTTACCCGAAAATACACAATCGGTACTCATATGAATTATCTGTGTATCTGTATTTTCGGTAATCTCTGCCAGAAAATGCGGAAAGTATCCGTTTAAAAACGCCGCTAAGGGTTTATTGCTCTCGGCATACTGATTAAGAATTCCAATACAGTTTATAACCGAATCGTAATTACCCTTGGTCACTATTTCTCTGATAAGGTCCACATTACGCGCATCACCCGACACAGAATCAATAAGATTTGATTTCCTAAGGTCAAAACCGAAAACATCGTGACCTCTTTCCTTAAGATAAAGTGAAATGGTATGACCCGCCATACCGTTACAACCTAAAATTAAGAACTTCATACAGTTTTCCCTTCATTCAAAATTAATCGTCCTATTAAAGCTTATCCATAGCTGCAAGTTCATTTCTTATATACTCTAATGAAAGCAATTTTTCTTTTACTTGCTCAATATTTAAAAGGTCTGTATTGTTAGAATTAAACTCTGTTAAGGTATTTCTTTCTGTATCCCCACAGGTAAAGTACTTATCATAATTAAGACCTCTGTTATCAGCAGGGACTCTATAGAATTTACCCATATCGGTAGCCTTGGCACACTCTTCATTAGTAAGTAGAGTTTCGTACATCTTTTCACCGTGACGAATACCGATAACCTTGATTTCAGTTTCAGGATTAAAAAGTTCTGTTACTGCTTTTGCAAGAGTTTCAATTGTACAAGCAGGTGCTTTCTGAACTAAAATATCACCCGAAACACCATTTTCAAAGGCGAACAAAACAAGGTCAACCGCCTCTTCAAGACTCATTATAAATCTTGTCATTGAAGGCTCTGTAACGGTGATAGGCTTGCCCTCTTTAATCTGGTCAATCCAAAGTGGAATAACGCTGCCTCTAGAGCACATAACATTACCGTAGCGAGTGCAAGAAATTTTTGTTTTCTTAGGGTCAACCGTTCTGCTTTTAGCAACGATTACCTTTTCCATCATAGCCTTTGATGTGCCCATCGCATTTACAGGGTATGCTGCCTTATCGGTTGAAAGGCAAACGATATTTTTAACCCCTTCTTCAATAGCGGCAGTAAGTACATTTTCTGTACCAATAACATTGGTTTTTACCGCTTCAATCGGAAAAAACTCACAAGAAGGCACCTGCTTTAGCGCTGCTGCATGGAATATGTAATCTACGCCGTGCATGGCGTTTTTAACCGACGCCAAATCGCGAACATCACCTATGAAAAATTTGATTTTGTCGGCAACTTCGGGCATCTTCGCCTGAAATTCATGCCTCATATCATCCTGCTTTTTCTCATCTCTTGAGAAAATTCTGATTTCTCCGATATCGGTGTCTAAAAATCTGTTTAGTACAGCATTTCCAAAAGAACCTGTACCACCTGTTATCATAAGGGTTTTATTCTTGAACACAATCCATTACCTCTTTTTCATTAAATTTTAATTGTTTTTTCAAAACTAAATGTTGTGCAATACAATACGGTATTAATATCAATATATTTGATATCATAACAAAAATCCAATTGCTTGACACCTGAAAAACCAAATATAAGAATGCAAGTTTAACAACTATACCAACCGCATAACATATAGTTTGCGTTTTCATTTTACTAGTTCCGCAAGCAAAGGTCGACAGCGCGTTGTGCAAGGTAAAAACAGAACCCCATAGCGCATACACTAATAAATACAAGTAATTGACTTCGACAACATTCTCACCGAGCCATATCTTGATAATCGGTTTCATAAAGGGGATTATTGCAAATTCCATAAAGGCGGTAATCCCAACCATTATCATAATTTTTTTATACAGTTTTCTTACCCAAGCAAAATCTTTTTCAGATATAGCTTTCGTTATTAAAGACCACAAAGGTGACATAATCAAGGCTGTAACCGTACCTACAAGCGAAAAGAGCTTATTGAAAATATCATATTCTACAACATTTTCGGGATTAGTGTAATGAGAAATAAAGAAATTATTTGTATTAATAATTATCATATATAATATCTGGCAAACGAATATTATACCGCCTACACTCATTACCGACTTTAATGAATCCTTACGAAAAGCTTTAAAAGCAGGTCGAACATTCTTCAATTTGCCCATAAACAGAACAACAGTTACACAAAGTGATGGTAGTGAAATAATAGCTATGTACGCATAAGACAGAGTGATTAAACCTTCTTCAGGCGATTCGGAGGGAACTAATAATACGAATAATAACTGTAAAACACTAATTGTTAAGGCCATTGCATTTATAATAGCAGAATTCTGCATTGCATATAATACCGAATTTATTAATCGTAAAAAGAATTGTAACATTATACCTATAAATATACATCTAACTACCGTGAGCATCGCATCAGCAGACACCAAATTGGTTGATATATTAAACAAGGTATTCCAATTTACAAAGCCTGCCAAAAAATATCCTACAACACTCAATGAAACCACTAATAATGCAAAAGCAATATATGAAGTAGATATTAACTCTTTGGATTTTTTCGTATTCCCTTCAGATAGACTTACGGTTAAATGATTTCTTAGCCCATTTCCTATTCCTAAATCAAAATTCAAGATCCATGTAAGAACAGAAAGTATTGTGTACCAAACGCCTAAAATTACATCATCGTTGAAATATTTAATAAATGCCGGAGTACTGAGTAATGAAATAACTACTCCGCCGCCCTTAAATATAAAGGCCCAAAACACATTTTTTTTTATTATTGAATCATAATTATTGGTTTTATTTGGGAAACTTTTAAGCACGGTGTTTTTTTTAAACATTTAACAACTCTCCAATAGCTTTAACAAAATCAACATCCATTTTTTCTACTACTTCTCTAGAATCGTATGGTTTATTCCAATCTATTGATTTGACAGCGTTTGCAATATCTTTAGGATCATTGCCCTCATAATAAGTCATAAGAGGATTAACAACCGACTTTTCAATGACCGGTATTCTAACCGATACCACTCGCAATCCATTTGACAAATAAGATAACACTTTTGATGGAAACGATGTATCATTATAAGCCGCGTCACAAAATTGGGTATTAAATCCTAAATCACAGCTTTGCAAAAATTTTATGTATTCTTCCCCTGATAAAAGCCCGTCAACAGTAACAGTAGCAACATCTTCTTTCGAATTGTTTTTCCCTATTTCTTTTAGCTCCTCGATTTCTTCCGAAGTCCCAGTGCCAATTAAATGAATGTGATAATTGGAAGAAAGAAATTGTCCTGCTAATGCGGCCGCTTTGGCTGAGCCCCTTTTCTTACTAAATGTGCCAGCATATAGCAAATGTTTTTTACTGCGTTCTTTTTCAAAAAGCAAATCTTTTAAAGGTCCTTCTATTATATATGTTCCATGATTGATTATGAAAGATTTATGATTACGATTTACTTTTTCGTCTAACATTTCAGTTGAGAAAATATAAGCATCTGCCGCTTCAATGATTTTCATCTCATTAATTTTCATTTTTTCATCCAAATCAACATCAGAATACAACTCATTAACTTCGAGAATTAATTTAAATTTTATTATTTTTTTTAAACTTTTTATTAGGTTGAAAAATGTAGGTGAATGATAAACTATAACAGGTTGTCCTTTTTTTACGTTTTTGAAAAAATATACCATCAAATGCCAATCAGATTGAAGCTTGCGTAAACATCTTGAAATAAAACCGTTAAGGCCAAGCGAAGGAAACAAGACCAGTTTTTCATTATCTGCTATTTGAAAAATATGCCCTTTGCAGCTTTTTTTATTACGTGTTCTACTGGCAGAAACTATAGTAACATTATATCCATTTCTCTTTATCGCGCTAATTATATAATCCATTTTGTTTGTTGCAGCCAACCAATAGGCCCTATTTTCAGGAGAATTTTCCGCTATATCATAATGGCCCAAATATATTATTTCTTTCATTTTTCCCCTCTTCTTCAGTACAGAATTTATAAAATTTATTTTGTACTATCTCTTTATCAAAAAAATTCCTTGCTTTTAGTATTAATTCCTCAGATTTTTTGTCATAATCACAATTTGAAATTAATTCCTCTATTTGCTCTATTGCTTTGATAGTATCATCAAACACATATCCCATATCATAATCCGATAAGAATTTTGCAACACCAACGTTTTTGGGTCCATAATAGACTATTGGCTTACCTTTGGCAAGATATTCTGCAATTTTGGTTGATAAAGAATACATAATAAAATTTTGGCATTTTTTTTCAAAAGTTTCTACATGCAATGCTATTTTTGAGGTTTCTATCAGCTGCTCCACCTCTTTAACCGGCAAAGCTTCATGCAAAATTATGTTTTCAGGAAGAAATCTTCCATAATTATCTATTTGTTCTTTTGGAGAAAAAATATCAATAAAAAGATTTTCTGTTTTCGCATTTTTCTTTAATTCTGTTCCTAAATTTGCAAGAGAAATATACCTTGATGGCTCGAGATTGCCAGTATATATAATATCATATTTATATTGATTGCTACCTGTAAAGTTTATTTTATCATATTCTACACAATTTGCAATAAATTTACTATCAACACAAAAGAGTTTTTGTATCCGTTCGGTCATTGCGGGACTCGCCGAAAAACTAATGCCTTTTTTCAAACTCTTTTTTAATGCTTTTCGCATCAGTATTTCAATCGTTTTATCCTCACAAGTAAACCAATCGTCTAATGTATGTATTACTAATTTACAATTAAACTTCTTACTAATTTTTAAGGCCAGGCGCAATATTCTTATGTCATACCCTTGTGTATATATAATTTGAGGATTAAATTTTATAATTTTCTCCTTTAAGTCCTTGCTCAATTTAATAGGCCAAAAAAATTTGTATAACGCTTTTATTCTTTTCATACTCGTTTTAGTTGAAATGTTGCTTTTTTCAGCAACGCTACCACTTAAAACTTTTTCTTCTGTGATACCAACCATCAAAGAATTAACATTAGCGCAATATTTCTCGGAAACATTTGCATATACATCAACATTATTAGTAACAATTTCCATAACTTCAAATAGCTGATTATTATTTAAAAGATGCTCTGTCATATATCCTATAGCGTTTCGCGATGCAATAGGCCAAACGTTAACGGAAAGTATTTTTAACATTCTTGTTTCCCCTATTCATTTAAGATTATATTTTACGCATTATAGCATAATTCCTAACCCGGCAGAATATCAAACGTATAATTTTAAAACTACCAGGCACTTTGCTTAACTTTTGTTATAAATATTGATGTAGTTTTCAACCATTTTTTGTGAAGAATACTTTTTCTTGCCTTCATTACAAATTTCGTCTTTATTAAATTTCAAAACAATCATTTCTTTGATTCTTGAAGAAAGCAACTCAACATTTCCAAATTCCGTAAAAGAACTGTACTCTGGAATGGTAATTGTCTCGGGGGCGCCCGCTTCAAATCCCACTACCGGTGTTCCGCAACAAAGACTTTCAGCGACAACCATAGAGAATGTTTCCTTTAAACTTGTCAGTAATGTTATATCTGCTAACGAATAAAACTTTGCCATTTCAATCCTATCTTGAGTATTTCTTATCGGTATAACATTTTTAGGCAGTAATTTCTCATCACCGTTAAATCCTACTATTATAAACTGATACTCCGGAAATCTTTTTGCTACTTCTAAAAAATACTTGCCGCCTTTTATCGGATGGTTAAAATTAGGCGTAACGTGCAATATGATTTTTTTATCTTTGGGTATGCCGTATTTTTCAAATAAATCGTCACATTTTTGGTTTTTAAAGATGCCTATATCAATTCCGTTTTCAATAGTTTTGAAAACCGTATTTTTAGAAAAAACAGCAGATTGCTTTGCCCTGTCGGTAAGCCATTTAGAAACACCCACAACAGTTAAGTTATCAAAGTTTTCAAAACTTTTTTTCATTTTTTCATAGCAATAACTAGCATCATCACGGAAAAATTTTGAAATTTTGCCGCCTATCTTATTACAGCTATGGCACCCTGTCTTCCACTTTTCACACTCCATCGCATGCTCGCAACCCGCCGTATGCATAATTTCAGCATGTAATGTTAAAATGGTATGTATTTTATTTGTTTTAAGAAAATTTAAAAGCTTATAAACATTTGTAAAATTAGCGTTTAAGCAATGCAAATGCACAATGTCGGGTTTTTCCTTTTTTATTATCCGAATGAGCTTTTTAGTAGCAAAAAAGGAATGACCGAACTGAACACCGAAAAGCCTTGCCAACAACGAATGTATTTTAGCACCAAATTCGCTTGACACCTTATATGCGTAATTTTCCTGTGGCCTTTGACCCCTTCCATAGCATACAACCGACTGCATATCGTTTTCCTTAATGCCTTCGCTTATATCATACATTATTTTTCCCGTACTGCCATTTTTCCAAACACAGTTAACCTGTAATACCTTTCTTTTACGGTTTTCAATGCATTTTTTGTATGCTTCAAGATAATTTTCAAACATTAATCCTCTATTATATTTTTCTATAGCCTCGTTAGATATTTTAACCTTATCATATGTGTTAGCAAGAAACTCTTCACAAATCTCCTTCAAGGCCACAACATTTCCCTGCTCTACAAAAGCACTGTATTCTTTTATTGCTATTGTTTCAGGCGCACCCGCTTCAAACCCAACTACAGGTGTTCCGCAACAAAGACTTTCGGCAACTATTACCGAGAAGGTCTCCTTTTTACTCGTAAGCAAAGTTAAATCTGCCAATGAATAATAATTTGCCAATTCCTTTTTATCGGTAGTATTTGGAATGGCAATAACATTTTTAGGCAAATTGTTTTTTTCACCACTAAATCCTACTATAATGAATTGCACTTCTGGTAATAGTCGGGCTAGCTCTAAAACATATTTACCGCCCTTGACAGGATTAGTAAAGCCGGAGGTAACATGAAGTATAATTTTCTTATCCTTTGATATATTAAGTTTTTCTCTTAAACCAAGAGATTCCGTATAATTAAAATTTTCAGTATCTATTCCGTTATGAACAGTTATAAAAGTTGTTCTTTGGGGAAATACAGGCGAGAGCCTTGCCCTTTCGGTTACCCATTCGGAAACTCCAACAGCTAATAATTGGTCAAAACCGTCCATGGCTTTTTTCATAAGCTCAAAACAGTACTTTGAATCATCCCTGAATTTCGATGAAATCAAACCGTGAATACGGTCACAATTATGACAGCCTGTTTTCCATTTTTCACAGTCAAAAGCATAGTCACAGCCTGCCGTATGCATAATTTCAGCGTGTAAAGTTAAAACGGTAGGTATATTTTCAATTTTTAAAAAATTTAAAAGTTTATATACATTCGTAAAATTACAGTTAAGGCAATGAAGATGAACAACATCGGGATTTTCTTTTTTTATTATCGAAATAAGTTTGCGTGTTGAAAAAAAAGAATGTCCAAAACGAACGCCAAAAAGAAGTGTAAAAAAGGAATGAAATTTAGCCCCAATTTCAGTTGAAACCTTGTATACTTTTTTATCGTTTGTCCTTTTGCCGCGTCCGTAGCATATAACAGACTCCATATCCCGTTCTATCAAGCCTTGCCTTATATCGTACATAATTTTACCGGTGCTACCATAATTCCAGACACAGTTAATTTGCAATACCTTCATATAACTTCTCCTAAAATTAATTACTGCCAGAAAAATTCGTACGGGATTGTTTCAAGTGCGCTTTCTCCCGTTTTATAAGAATTGTAAGTTGTATAAACAAATAATATAGTAAAGAAAATAGACATAACCGCTTCACCAAGCGCTGCTATCTGCCTATACTCATCTTTAGAATTCTTAATAGCATCTGCAAGTGCCAATGGAACAAACAAAATAAAGTAATAGTTCATACGCATTGCTAAGCTGTGCAGAGGGGCAAAAAATTGAATAATAAGGGTAACCAACAAAAAATTACGAAGGCCCAAACTCTCAGCCCCCATTTTATTCTCGTCAGATATTATAAAAGCAAAAACAAAAAACAGTAAAAACAGAATAAGCGAGCCGTATGCCCCCGTGTCGCCGATTTTTGAATCGTATTTATCAGAAACCTGTCCCGTAATCTTCATCAAAAGGCTAAAAATCGGTTGATTAAAAACATATACCAAAGCAATAACGGGCGTTAAAATAAACATATTATTTTTGTTAAGCTTGAAATGATATATGGGATACATTGCAAATATCATAAATCCCGAATGATGAATCAGAGATGCTATTGTAGCCCATATTAAAAAAGGTGCTATTTTCTTGTTTTTTATGCAATAATATGCAAGCATGCCTATACCCATAGCCATTGACTGTCTGATACCCGAAAACAGCATAACGAAGGTAGACATATTAACAAATATAATAAGCTTGAAATATCCGTTTCCTCTGTCCTTATTATAAACATAGGCTATAGGGATAAGTGATATAAATGAAGTTACTACCAAATAAATTTGAAAGTCTGAAGTAATTTTTCCTGTTATCCAGGTTATAAGATAGTAAATCGGTTCACCGTTTTCAAATAACTGCGAAAAATTATATCCCGAAATTCTAATAAAAAGGTAATTGTAAGCAACCAAATCCGTGCCTATGGTTTCTTTTCGCAAGGCTAACAGTAAAAAGAACAAAAAGAAGAAAATCCATAACGCTAAGTTACCCTTGTTATTCTTTTCGCCAAGGCCTAAAGACAATGTGGAAAGCCCGTTTTCATTCTTATTCAAAGAAACGAGCGTAAAAATAAGCGGAATAAATATCAGGAAAAAATAAGGAAACATTATGCACCTCTTGCAAGTTTATTATTTATGGTTTTTAAGTTTAAGCGCTAATTTGAATAGTTTTTTATTCTTGGTAACAAAATCAAGAACACGATATTTAATTATATCTTTAAACAAGCACAAATACGACGCACTTTTAAAGCCTTTTGATGAAAATTCCTTTTTAAAAAGCTCAGAGTTACTGTGTTTAACAGTAGGTTTTCTTAAATTATGATTACCCTCAATTGCTTCTCCGATTTCTCGTTCTTCATAAAAGAAATTATCCTTTACTTTATCCCAAAACAAAACACCCTTATCGGTATTCGGTAAAACAACAGAAACACCGTTATCTTTTTTGCCGTTGAAAGGTTTGTTTGCTCCGAGCCCCCAAAAGTCACCTATTGTTATGTCTGAACAGCGCTCAGCACAGGAATAATCACAAGAATAACAGGAATCTCTCAAATAAAGATTTTTATTGAATGCTAAATAATACAAATCCCTGCTTGCGCTCTTTTTATAAATAATTTTTTCATTCAAATCGGTTACCTTTAAGAAACTTCCATCGGGACCTCTAAAAGATATCACTGCATTATCGGTTGGAAAATTTTTCAGATTTTCAAAAAGAAGCTTTTGAGGCGGAACTCCATGGCAAATCAAATCAACCTTTATAAGATTTTTATAATCTTTTTTTAGAAAAGCTACAAGCCCTGCAATCTGACAAGGTGTTCCTAAAAACAGCACCTGTTTGCCATCTTCCAAGTCTTCCTTTGCCATAGAAAAGCAATTATTTATATAGCTGTGTACATACTTTGAGCCTTTTAGCAGATGAAGTTCCTGCATTTTATCAACTCTTATATGCGATATCCCTTTGTTGATTTTTGAAGATGCCCCGTAAACAACACCGCCGTTTTCTATAATATAGCGAGAAAAAACCGACGCTACTCCCCCAGATGTAGAGGTTTTGTGTTCTTTTTCATCAAGACTATATGCTGCAAGTGCTTTTTGAGGAAGCTTTCTCTTCAAATCGGAATTTACAGGACAAACCGTCTTACAGATTCCACAACCGATGCATATATCTGTTTTTATCTTAGGATATATATGTCCTATGCTGTTTTCTTCCATAGAAATGCACCCTTTAGGGCAAGAATTAACACAAGAAAAGCAACCTACACACTTTTTTTGTTCACAAATCTGCATTTTTAACTCCCATCAACCTAAAATATTAACTAGACTATTAATGATTTTAAATACTGATAATTCGTGCTGCGAGTTTTTTCAAAAAATTCTTTTAATTGTTTCATATCCTCGTTGCCGAATTCAATTTCTTTTAATGTTTTTTCTTTAGTGATAATTCTCTCCTCAAGCCCTGCTTGCGATAACAGATTTCTAATTCTGTTACCCTCTCCCAAAACGATGGAATAAAAAGGTTTTTCATAAATCATAGAAAATACAGTTCCGTGAAAAGAGGTGGTGAGAATAAGTTCTGCGTTTTTTATCAAGTTAATAAACTGAGAAGGACCGCTGTTAGAAAGTCTTTTAAATCCACAGCCCACTTCATAACTATTTTGAGGATGAACAGCTATCACTTTAAGCCCCGTCTGTTTTGAAACCTTTTTAACATATTCTATAACCCACGGTTCCGATAAAACAGTGTAGAAAAGAATATACTTTTCTTTAATTATTTCCGTGTCGCAGACCTTGTCCCATTCTTCTCTTGATAAAGCCAAAGTAGGATCATAAACAACTTCTGGCCTTTTGCTTATCAAGTTTTCTATATAATCCGCAGCAACAGGCTCTCTTACTGAAATTGCATCATAGTCCGAAAGCTTATCCCTCATCCACTCTTTCTGCTCTTCTGTTATTTCATGCATTTTTTCTCCCATGCTAGAAGAGTATGATGCTTTTTTTCCATCAAACTTAAAGGGAAGAAAATACGGCTTTAAATATTCTTTATGGCTATTTAGATTTAGATTAAAGGTTTGGTCACTGCCCGTAACCAAGTAATCATAATCGCTGTTAGCTACCTCATTTATATTTTCAAGAGTGAATTTTTCCTTAGATAAAACCATATTCGCCTTTATAAAATTTTTAAACCGACTTTTTCTTTGAAAAAAAGATATAGGATGAGCGAGGTTTCTTATATTGTTTTTAACATCACCCAAAGACTTCGGCAAACGGAAAAATTTTTTGTTTTCTTCCGAAAATTGCGTAAAATAATCGATAAGCTCACAGTAAACCCCGAAATTGTCAAAGGTTCTTTGAGTAGCATAGGCTTGTAACATTGCTCCGTAATTATACGCATTATGTATCGTCAGAATTCCAACTTTTTTCATTTCTTCACCTTGATATTATAGAAAACTTTATAATAACATCTAACCAAAATGGGACGAATATTGCCATAACATAAAGTTGTTACATATTTAATCTTATCTGACAAGGACAATTTTTGGGCTTTATTTAAAAACTCATAAGCCTTTTTACCTGTTTTTCGACTTCTGTTTCTGCAACACAAAAACATATATTCTTTTAACAGGTGCCTATCTTTCTCAGGAAGTTTTGATAAGCGTTCTACCATTTCGGCACCTACAATATCTGCATCTTTTTGACCTAAATCTTTAGCAGTAACAGTAGCTTGCTGTGGGTGAACACGGCTTAGTACATCTACATCTTTATTATGACAAACAAACCCGACGCCGCCTGTTAAAAACCTATACCACATATCAAGGTCTTGCATATATTTAATTTCAGTTTTAAAGGTTCCAAATTTATCGAATAACACCCTTGGAATGAGTAAGGTACAACCGCCCATAACATTTCCCTTAAAAACGGAAGACAACATTTCATCGTAGGAATAACAGCCCTCTTTTAAAGCTTCCGTAAAACTCATTCTGTTAATCGGATTTGAATCTTTATCTATAAACATAGAGCCGCACATAAAAATAAAGTCGGCGTTTTCAGAATTTATCAACTTTACTTGATTTTCAATTTTGGTATCTTTGTAAACATCGTCGTGAGAAAGCCACGAAAAATATTCACCCTTCATCTCTTCAATACCCTTATTGAGTGCCGACGAAACACCACCGTTTTCTTTACTGAAATATCGAATTTTATCCCCGTATGAAAGAGCAATCTCTTCAGTAGCGCCGTTATCCCTTGAACCATCGTTAACTACAATAACTTCAATGTTTTTATAGGTCTGATTGAGAGCACTGTCAATCGCTTCTTTTAAATAATTCGAACCGTTATACACGGGTATTACTATAGACACCAAAGGATTATAACTCATTACACTTTTCCTTCTTTTCTTTTTTATTTTCCCATCATTTTTATCATTGCGTATAACAAAACATATACCCCGAAGGAGAATCTGATTTTAGCGCAAAAGAAGAAAGCCTTCCAATGTATCGGAAAATATTTAAAATCCAAATTTTTATATGCCTCAACATATTTTTTTTCTTTTAGAATCGAATTAATTTGTGATATTTTCCACATCACTCCTTTATCAGAGGACATGATGTTTAATCCCAAACCTATTAATCCTAATGCAATTCTATTATAAAGCGACCTTTGAAAACTTTCGTCACAATCATTTTCATCAATAAACTCCTGCATTCGAGTATGAAGATTATTCCACCCATCAAAAAGCCTTGCTTTATAACCGGTTGTTATAGAATTTGCATTATACTTTCTATAGTGCCATAAAGGTATATTTATATAAACCGCACCTTTTGCGTAATAAAAAGCCCAAATATTAAACAAGGTATCTTCACTGGTGCAAACCGCAGAGGTATCTACTACCCTAAGCTTGTTTTCCTTAATCAAGGAAGTTTTATATAATTTCCCCCAAAGAGTTGAAATCGCATCCATATTTTCAGGATATCTCAGGTCTTCACCTGATAAACCCAAAACTCTCTTGCACAAAACATTTTTACACTCATCTGAATTAAAAAACCTTATCGGCTCATCATATATATTTTTAACCTTGCTGTTACACTTGAATTCTCTCATATAAGTAAAGAAACAAATATCAGAATCTTTTTGTTTTATCGCATTATAAGCTTCTTCACAGGTTTCAGGTTCAATCCAATCATCGCTATCCAAAAACATAATATATTCGCCTTTGGAAAGGTCAACACCGTCGTTCCTTGCCTTCGCAACACCTTCATTAAGCTTATCTACTATAACGATTCTGCCGTCTTTACTTTCATATTCCTTTAGAATTTCAAGTGAAGAATCTTTACTTCCGTCATTCACACAAATTATTTCTAAATTTTTATATGTTTGGTTTATGACGCTGTCAATACATTCTTTTAAAAAAATTTCGCTGTTATAAATCGGTATAATTATCGATATTAACGGAAGGTTATTCACTCATCAACACCCAATTCATAATACATTTTTTTCATTTTTTTAACTATATTATCTCTCGAAAATGTTTTTATTTTTTCAGCATTGTATTTACAAATCGAAATGCAGTCTTTTTTCATTAGATCCTCTATAGCCAATTTACAACTTTCGGCATCTGTCGGATTGAAGTACGAACCGCCGTTATAATCTATCAGGTCTACATTTCCTCTGATTTTTGAGACTGCACACAAAAGTCCGCTTGCCATAGCTTCCATCAACGCAACTGAAAGGCCTTCCCTAAAAGACGGAAAAACAAATATGTCTGCCGCACTATAAAGTTCTGATACATCGTCCCTATATCCGAGCAGCTTAACCTTATCGGTTAAATCCTGCTCATCAATAAGCTTTTGCAAATGTTCGTGAAGAGCACCTTCTCCGGCAATTATGTAATAAACCCCAAAATCCTTTATTGCTTTAATTACGGTTTCGTGATTTTTATTTTCGTTTAGTTCTCCAACCGAAAGCAAAAGTTTTGCATCCTCAGGTATCCCAAGTTCCTCTCTCTTTTGCTCTCTAAAAAACGAATTTCTGCCAAATTCACTTAAATCAATGCCGACGCCCTCAACATGTTCTGTTTTTTTCGCTCTAAACTTTCTCTTAGCTAAATCATAATCCTCCTTATTGATTGTTATAAGAACATCCGTAAAATAGGAGCATATTTTTTCTATGGGATAAAAAATCAGCCAATTTTTAATGGGCGCGCCCTTATAAAAGTGAAAACCATGAGCAGTATAAAAAACCTTCAAACCTTTTTTTCTAAGTGGTCTGCAAGCAAGTCTTGTAGCAGCAGCAGCAAGAGGGGTATGACAATGAACAATATCATATCCATTTTCGATAACTATCTGCCTTATCTGTTTAATCGCCCTAAAGTTTCCAAGGCTAAAGGGTGAGCGAGAAGTAGAAATACCGAAGACCTTGCAATTTCGATTATAATAAAATTCAGGAACGGGGCTCGTCTCTTCGTTGGTAGCAATATCAACTGTGTGTCCGTCATTTATAAGTGACCCTATAAATTCTTTAAAAAACCCCATTGTAGTACCGATGGTTGTAACATAAAGTATCTTCAATTTCTTCCCTCCTCGTAAAATTTCTTTTTTCCGCTATATGTATATTTATATATAGACAAAACTATACAAAATAGATTATAGCACAATTCGCTTTTTAAGTCAATTAAACAAAACAAAAAAGTCGGGAAATATCCCGACTAATTTTGCAGAACCTCTGTTCTGTTCCTATATTTTTAAATTCCCAGCGATTTATATATTTTTTCGATGATTTTATTTATATCCTTATTGTACTCACAACTCAGATTTATATCCGGTACTCCTGCAATAAGAGTTATAAAGTTTTGATTGTCTATTACTACATCTACTTCCCCGTCACAATTCACCGGACTAATTATCGGTTTCCTATACTCTTCGTATTCGGTTGCAACAGAACCTATTTCAACCTGGAGTTCTTTTGCAAGATTTTCAAACGCTTCAACATTTCCAGTGAAAACCAGTGAAATATAACCGTCGCTGCTCTCAAAGGTTGCCGATTTATTGCAAAGCGCTTCTGTAGTATCATGATACAGCCAAAAACCCTTACCTGCACCTTTTTTCCCGTTTGTAACATAAAAGTAACCCAAGCCCGAACCTGTTTCGTGTTTTTCAAATAGTGATACAGTAACAGTAGTACCTTTGCCAACATATATGGAGCAAGCTCTATATCCGCTACCAACGGATACAAAATTCGGATTTGAAATTGAAATTGTCTTATCAAATAAATTTTTTCCATATTTTTTTAAACTTACTCCGCTAAAATCACCATACGCCACATAATCCGTAGCAACTTCACCTAACTCGACTTGAAGGTTTTCCGAAAATGCTTTCCATACCGTTTTATCAGTCGATAAAAGCGAAACATAACCGTCTTCACTTGTTAAGGTTATAGATTGTTTGATTGGCATTGTGGAATTGTCAGAATAAAGATATGGTGCTAATTCTTGCTGAATTTGCTGTAGTTTATCTAAAGCATTTAAATCTTTAACAGGCAAGGCATATATGACACCGCCGCCAAGTTCTCCTAATTTGTATTGTTTAGTAGACGAAAATGTTACTGTTGTTCCTTCACCAACATATATTGAAATCATAGGCATAAGCTCTGTCAGCCAAGTACCACCCAAAGTCCATTCTGCCGACTTGTCAAACAAATTCTTGTTTGATAATTTTATTCTTAATTTATGCTGAAGGGGAGATACATCCTCAAAAGTTACAACCTTGCCGCTTACCTTGCCGACTAAAGTGTTAGAATAAAAAGTATTGGCATCTATCTTTGTTAACTCTCCCGAATCACCCTTCTCACCTTTTTCTCCTTTATCACCCTTTTCACCTTTGAAAAGGCCGTTGTCGGCGTCATTTCTTAGCGACTGTGCTGTTTGTTTTGCCTCGCTCACAATCTCTGTTATCTGCTGATATTCACTAGGGGTTGGCTCTAGTGGGGTATCCCCCTCTTCATATCCGCTTTTTATAACCCTCACTTCACCTCTTGCAGAGGTAGCAAGGCTATCTCCCTGACTTCCGAAAACAGATACAGTAAACCCGGGCGAATTTATAACCTCAAAGGGAATGTAGCATTCGTTTTCCCCCGTGCAAAGTGAGTTTTCGGGTGAGAGCACTACGCTGACTTTGGTATCTTCAAACCCGAAAACCGCCGTTTTCTGATAATTTTTCCAACTATCAGGAAACATAAAACGGATTTTCTCATGCTTTACACTGTCAGATACAGTATTACCCGAAACCACAATTTGTCCGTTTTCCATTATTTCTGCCGTTAGCATAATAATTTTCCTCCTTTTAAAAAAACTCCTACTGCCAAGGCAAAAATAACACATAAAAGTATGACTTTTTATGACAAAAATAAAGCCGCCAAGTTATCCTTGACGGCTTTTGTAAAGCTTATAGATTGTAATATTTATCAAATTCTGCAGGATGCGGAACAGCGGCAATCTGTCTTGCCTCGTCGCGCTTTGTTTTTATGAAGTTCTTTAACAACTCTTCGGGGAAAACGCCGCCCTCGGTTAAATAATCGTGGTCAGCCTCAAGAGCGTCAAGCGCCTCTTCAAGAGAGGTGGGAAGACCTTTAAGCTTGCTCTTTTCCTCGTCCGAAAGGTTATAAAGGTTCATATCATAGGGACCCCAACCATTCTCGTGTGGGTCAATTTTGTTCTTGATACCATCAAGACCTGCCATAAGGATTGCGGCATAGCAGAAATAGGGATTGCAGGTAGCATCGGGATTTCTAAGCTCAAATCTGCGCTCATTGGGAAGCTTTGCGTATGCAGGAATTCTTATTACTGCACTACGGTTAGATGTAGCATATCCTACAGTTACAGGAGCCTCAAAGCCGGGAACTAAGCGCTTAAAGGAGTTTGTACTCGGATTTGTAATAGCGCAAAGAGAAGCAATATGCTTTAACAAGCCGCCCATAAAGTAATGAGCTGTTTTGCTTAAATTAGCGTATGCGCCGTCCTCAGAGAATACCGATTCGCCGTCCTTTAAAAGCATCATATGTACATGCATACCACTTCCTGCCTCGCCGTAAACGGGCTTCGGCATAAGGGTTGCACTCTTTCCGTATTTTGCGGCGGTGTTCTTTATGATGTACTTGATAAGCATTGTAGCATCTGCCATTTTAGACATCTCGCCAAGCATCGGTTCGATTTCAAACTGACCTGATGCCGCAACCTCAGGATGATGGTATTTAACAGGAATACCTGCCTCCTCAATAAGCATACACATCTCACTGCGGCACTCATAAGAGGTGTCAAACGGCTTTGCTATATGGTAAGCCTTCTGCTTGGGTACAATGTGACCAAGTCCCTGATTATAGCTGTTCCAATAGGACTGCTCTGCATCAAGAGACATAGCAACAGAATTGGAAGAAACCTCCCAACCCACATTATCGAAAATATAGAATTCAAATTCGGGTAAAATGAGCATTGTATCTGCAACACCGGTATCGCGCATATATTTTTCTGCAGCAAGTACGATATTTCTCGGATACTGAGCAAGAGGTCTGTTATTAGGTGCGTCAATAATCATTGCGTTACCGCTCATACTAAGAGTTGGAATTTCGCAGAAGGGGTCAATCATAGCAGTGTCGGGATCGGGTATAAATACCATGTCACTCTTTTCAACAACGGCATATCCGTAGTTAGAAGCATCGAAACCTATTCCGCTAATCATAATATCTTCAGAAAAACTTTGAGCAGGGATTGTAACATGACGGTACTGACCGTTTATATCAACCATCTTAAAGTCAACCATTTTGATATCGTTCTTCTTGATTAAAGCAATGATATCTTTAACTGTCTTTTTCATAAAATCGCCCTTAATATTTTTTCTTTTATTTTATACCATATTTTAAGCCCTGTCAATTATATTAAAAGCTAAATTTGCATTATTTTTCGAGTGTTATAGACACCAAAATCCCAAAAATCAGCTATCCAATGGTAAAATTTGCTGTAGATTCAAATTTTATAAAGCAAAGTATAATTAAAATATTGCAATTTGTGACTTTTTATGTTACAATGTTACAAAATTAAACTTTGTGAGGAAACAATTGTGACTAACTTCAATGTAATTATCGAAGATAAGAAATTTTATGATTTAAACCCGAGAGACTGCGGATGCCAAGCCTGCCCGCCGGGTGAAACCATAGGTATAACCGTCAGAGATTACACTATGATACACTATGTTTTTTCAGGAAAGGGAAAGGTCTATGTAGGTGGAAAAACATATTCGGTAGGCCCTGAACAAATTTTTATTATTCCCGAAGGTGTGCAGAACAAATATGTTGCCGATGAAGAAGACCCTTGGACTTTTATTTGGATTGTTTTTGACGGAAATTTAAGCGGCAGATTTGCCTCTCTTCCTACTGTTATGGATTTTAAATCTCCCTTTTTCCAAGACCTTTGCGATGTGCAAAATGTACCTACAATGAAGAAGGAATTTTTAGCACAAAAGCTTTTCAAACTTTATATTGAATTGTTTAAAAACGACAGCAGAATAAACTATATTGATGCAATTAAAAACTTCATTAATAACAACTATATATATCACGACATATCAGTTAAACAAATTGCCGCCTCACTGAACCTCAACCGCTCTTATGTATCACGAATATTCAGTAAGGAGCAGGGAATGAGTATTCAGGAGTACATAAAGAGAGTTCGTCTTTTTAAGGCAAAGGAATTGCTTTATAACGGTACATCTGTACAGGACACCGCAAAGCTTGTAGGATATTTAGACCAATCCCAATTTTCTAAAGCCTTCAAAAACTTTTTCAAGGAATCTCCTATTTTTTATAAGAAACATTCTCATTCGTCCAAACCTGAAAATATTGAAGAGTAAAATAGACCTCCGCCAAAGCGGAGGTCTGTTTTTTAAAATCATACAAAGCTAAATTTTTACACAATAAAATCGGAAAAAGTTTTTCATTATATCACCGACTTGAGTTTATTTGTCTAATTTACTCTTTGCAGTATTTATTGAAGTAATCAATAGTTTTTTAACTTCAACACACTTTTCTAAAATATCGTTATTATCATAATAACCACTTTCAATTAAGAGCTCTAACCAATATTCACTTTCAGAACATTCTTTTAAGGCAATTTGAAGTTTGGCAATAAAATCGGCAGTTCCGTGTCCATAAAAAGCTTCACGAATATTGGCACCAACGCTTGTACCACTACGGATAAGTTGCTTTGTAAGAACAGATTCCTTTTTAGATTGTTTTACATAATTACAAACCTTAATTGTCTGTAAAGCAAATTCTTTGGATTTTACAATCAACGGACTATCAGCCATAATATTACCGCCTTTCTAGTCGTAATTATACCACCATAAAGCAAAAAGAACAAGGTGTAAACCCTGCATCTATAATTTGTGGCGAAGCCACACCGAACTTATTACCTCTTACCTATTACTTCTTACTTTCCAAAAATCCCGTAAGGAATTTTGCTGAGGTAAGAGTGAAGAAGTAAAAAGTAAAAATCCCGCCCACTTGCGTGAACGGGATTTTTGGCACCCCCTGCGAGAATCGAACTCACAACTAACCCTTAGGAGGCCTGACCTATCCCCTTGAAGGGGTCTGCAATATCCGTTTCTCGCATAAAATCCGTATTTTTCGAGGTTTGAGGGGCAAAATCAAGCTGTTTTCCGTAACTTCCGCAGATTTCACAGCAAGTCCTGAGCGCGTGGCACCACGCAGGGTGTCAAAAATGGCACCATATTTCCAAAATGTCCGCTCGAAAGTGAATTTGTTTTCAAAAGTGTATTGACTGTTCGAAGCACTTTGGCTATAATAGATAATACAAAAACATCCGCTTTAGCGGTCAATCAAATTGAATTTAGAAAAGACTGTGAGCTATGCACGATGTCCAATATTATAAGAGCATATTCGATAAGTACGGCGGAATGATGCGTACCGCGCAGCTTGCAGAGGAAAAGATATTCTATCCGCAACGTGAAAAGCTGATTGCAGACGGCTATGTGGAAAAAATCCGCAGAGGCTATTATCAGTGGATCAACCCGGACGATTTCAGCGAAGTAGGCACCGTGATTCGCCTATTCCCTGATGCCATACTCTGCATGGACACAGCGCTTCGCTATTACGGTTATAGCGATCGCACTCCAGGCGACTGGCACCTGGCAGTCAGCAAAGACTCCGGTAAATCCCGATTTAAAATTGATTACCCCTTCGTAAAACCGTATTACGTGGAGCCGGCCGTATTGGAATTGGGTCTAACAACCGGAACCATGGATGGTCATGCCATTCGTATCTATGATAAGGACCGTCTGATTTGTGATTGCCTGCGCTATCGCAACAAGATGGACAAAGAGATATTCAACAAATCAATTCAGAAATATATCGCAGATCCGGAAAAGAGCATCCCGAAGCTGATGGAATATGCCGGCCCTCTGCGCGTGAAGAAGCTGGCAAAAGATTTGATAGGAGTGTGGCTGTGATGGCAGATATGGCGGCATCCGCTCTGGCAAAACTGAAAAACAAAGCAAAATCATCCGGCATCAGCTATCAGCAGTGCCTGCAGCTATTCTTCCAGGAGGAATTTCTGCGCCGGTTGGCCGGCTCTAAATACGCAGAGAATTTCGTGCTTAAGGG
>JAQXZE010000050.1 GCA_029227055.1 Oscillospiraceae bacterium
TGACGATGGTAGTCAAAGTACCATCTGCTTTTGCTGTATATCCTTGAAAACTGTCAAAATAAAAGCTTCCTTTTTTGAATTGGTCATCGTATTTTTGTTCCCAGTCATAATTTAAATTTAGGTTTTCTTCGTTTTCAATTCCCAAAAAAGAACCGTTTTGGGAGTTGTAAATATAAGCATCCCCGCCATAAATGATAAGTTTATCATCTTGCAACTCAAAGTAGGAATTTCGCATATACGGAGTAGCTACACACCAAAGAAATTTGCCTTCTTCGGTATACACATTGACACAGTTAGCATCATTATAGCATACATAAATTTGTTTCAAATCATCATCTTGGAGAACTGTTTCTATTGTGTCTGGAACAAAGGATTCAGGCTGAATTGATATATAGTTGTCATTACTGCGAGTGCATAACGCACGACCTAATAATCCTAAGGCAATACTACACATAAACAGGGCAACGAAAATAGGAAACAATATTTTTGTGAATAGTCGCATAAGTTCACCCCTTTTGAAATTATTATACCATACCACCATTTTAATGTAAATATTTATTGCAATTTACTGTGTCCTATATTGACAGCAGCAGAAGGGTGGATACTTGGTGTGGTAGCAAGTGTGATTTACGTAATTATTGATTGGATAATACAGATGATAAAATATAAAGGCTTGACTAAAACGGTCAAGCCTTAAAAATTTTTGTAATTTTTCTTTTAATATATCAGATAATTTAAGTATAAAGAATGTTGAAAAATAAAAAGTTATGTGCTATAATACGATATGTATGTGATTTTTGAGGTTTAATTAACAATATTTAAGCTATACCAAAACTTTTAAAGGTGATATTATGCTAAATACTGATAAACTTTGTTTAGGTTGTATGAACGATTTAGGCGAAGAAAAGATTTGTCCTATATGCGGATATGATTCTTCCTCTAAAAACGATTCTGATTTTTTGCCTGTAAAATATTGGCTTAAAGACAGATATCTTTTGGGAAGGTTGCTAAAAACTGATTCTAACGAAGCAGTTTATATTGCTTGGGATAATTTTAAGGATTCCGTAGTAACTGTAAGAGAATATTTTCCTAAGAATCTTGCTGTAAGAAATCCTGACAAAACAGTAACCGCGTCACAGGAAGATAAATATACTTTTAACGGCGGACTAATGAGCTTTATTGAAACAAATAATAAGCTTGCAAAGCTTGAACTGCCGTCACTAATTCCTACGGTTGAATCATTTGAAGAAAATGGTACTGCATATACTGTTAACTCTGCGTTTTCAGGAATTACACTTAAAGATTTTATCGAAAGAAACGGTGGAAGTCTTGAGTGGGAGCAGGTGAGACCCTTATTCCTGAGTCTTATGGACACGCTAAAAGAATTACACGATGAAGGTATTATACACGGAAATCTTTCTACCGAAAATATTTTGGTAGGTAGAGACGGAAAGCTTCGTCTTTATCCTGCTTTTTATTCAGCTTCGTCGCCTATAAAAATTCTAAATGACGGCTTTAGCGCCCTTGAACAGTATAGTGAGGATGCGGTTTCAATAACTGCTGCAACTGATGTGTATTCGCTCAGCGCAACACTTTTTGCAGTATTACTTGGTAATCCGCCACCGGCTGCAAATCTTCGTCTTGAAAACGATAGCTTATCAATACCCGCAAAATTTGCACAAAAGTTGCCTAGAAATGTTCTTGTTGCATTAGCAAACGGCTTACAGGTTTTACCTGAAAACAGAACGGCAGATATTGAAGGCTTCAGAAACGAGCTTGTTTATGGTGATTCGCCTGACGGAACTGCAATTGTTAAAAACAATTCAGCAACAGAAAGTGATGAAAAAAACGGCGCGAAAAAATCTTCTAAAAAGAATTCAAGCGCTAAATATGCCGTATTATCCGCAGTTTGCACCGCTTTAGTATTTTTAATAATTGGTGCGATATTAAGCCTTACCGTTTTTAAAGACTTGGTATTTCCAAAGACGCCTGTTGATAATTCTTCTGATATTGATTCTTCCTTACCTAGCTCTCAGGTTATAGGTAGTGTTGATGAAAATATTGAGCCTGAAGAGAAAAAATATACAGTTCCTAGTTTCGTAAATAAATATTATTATTCTGTAATTGATAATCAGGATGAAGATAACTACGGATTCTTAAAAATTGTTGTAAAGGATAAGGTTTTCTCTGATAAATATGCCAAAGGTACAATATGCGAACAAAGCATTAAAGCCGGTACAGGCGTTCTTAAGGATACCGAAATTGCCGTTACAATAAGCTTAGGTCCAAAAGAGGTTATTGTGCCCAATGTTATAGATTTCGATAAAGAGGCTGCAGAAATTGAGTTGCTTCGTAAAGGCTTCCATTTTGTAGAGTTTATCGATATGTATGATACAGACAAAAAACCGGGGGTTGTAATTCAGCAGGAACCGGCTTTCGGCACAAAAACCGTAACCGATATTTCAGTAAAGGTTTATATTAATAATTATACAGGTGAAGAAGAATTCACTGAGTAAATTATAGCATTTCACGCATTTTCAAAGGAGAGTTTCAAATGAAAAACATAGGTATACTTACAAGTGGCGGCGACGCTCCCGGAATGAACGCAGCGATTCGTTCAGTTGTAAGAACAGCGATATCTTTAGGTTTAGGCGTTAAAGGTGTTCGCAAAGGTTATAATGGCTTAATCGACGGTGATT
Source organism: Oscillospiraceae bacterium (assembly GCA_029227055.1). Classification (GTDB taxonomy): domain Bacteria; phylum Bacillota; class Clostridia; order Oscillospirales; family Acutalibacteraceae; genus UBA737. The sequence continues at coordinate 2,700 of JAQXZE010000050.1, forward strand.
TTATCGATTTAGATGCCCGTTCTGTTTCTGATATTATAAATAGAGGCGGTACATTCCTTTATACTGCACGCAGCCCTAAATTCAAAACTGAAGAGGGAATGGCAAGAGCAGTTGAAAACTGCAAAAAGAATAATATTGACGGTATTGTTGTAATGGGCGGTGACGGTTCTTTCAGAGGCGCATTAGACCTTTCTGAGCGCGGTATTAAATGTATCGGTATACCTTGCACAATAGATAACGACATTGCCGCAACAGATTATACAATAGGTTTTGATACTGCAATGAACACCGCAGTTGAAATGATAGACAGAATTAGAGATACTGCACAGTCGCACGACCGCTGTAGCGTTGTAGAGGTTATGGGTAGACACGCAGGTTATATTGCACTTAATACCGGTATCGCAGTAGGCGCTACTGCTATTTTAGTACCCGAAGCTCCGCTAGATATGGATTATGTTATAAATAAAATTCTTGAAACTCAAAAAACAGGTAAACAGCACTTTATTGTTATTGTGGCTGAAGGTATTGGCGGTATTGCGGACATTTCTAAAGAAATCGAAGAAAGAACCGGCATTGTTACTAAAGCTACTGTTTTAGGTCACGTTCAGCGAGGTGGTAACCCAACTCTCCGCGACAGACTTGTTGCAACACAAATGGGATATGCTGCTGTTCAGCTTTTAAATAAAGGTGTAACAAACAGAGTAATCTGTATGAAAGGCGAAAAAATTTACGATGAGGATATAGTAGCTGCCCTTCAGATGAAGAAATCTATTGACTGTGATTTAATTAAAATGGCAGAAGATGTTGCTATATAAATTCTTACGGCAGGGAATTCCTGCCGTATTTTTTTAAAATATAAGCAAAAATTATTAATCTTTAATTCATAATTTCAGGTTATATTTTTTATAAAGGAAATTTATAATGTTATTATCAAAGGAGGATTATAAATGGAAGATAATTTTAACAACGATGATTTTTATTCTATGAAAAAAGATGATATCATTCAAGATACTGATAATAATGAGCCTATTGAGGATTTTAAAACACCGAATTACAACGCATTTTCAGACCATAATTTTAATAATCAAATCTTTTATAAAAAGCAAAAAGAAAAAAAGCGTTACGGAGCAGGCGTTGTAGTTTTGGCATCGGTTTTAGCAGCAGTTATCGGTGCATTTAGCAGTCTTTTTGCTATTTCTTACGGGTATATAAGCATTGTAAAAGATAATGACAAAGCCGAAATAATCACACCTTCATCAAATGTTAATATCAATGTAGATAAGACGGTAGAATCCGTTGTTGAGGCGGTAGCAGAAAAAGTTTCTTCAAGTGTTGTAGGTATCAGAACTACTACTTCGGTTATGAGCTTTTTCGGCGGCAGCAGTGAATCTACAGGTGAGGGTTCAGGTGTAATCTATTCGTCAGACGGATATATTGTTACAAACTACCATGTTATAGAAGCGGTTGCCGAATCTACACGCGATTCAAAAATTGAAGTCTTTTTGAATAATAATATGGATAAGCCATACGAAGCTCAAATAATCGGCTATCATATCTCTTCTGATTTAGCGGTGATAAAAATCAATGCAACAGGACTTCCCAAGGTAACAATTGCTGAGTCTGATTCATTAAAGCTCGGACAATATGTAATAGCTATTGGTAATCCCGGCGGTCTTGAGTTTATGGGCAGTGTAACATACGGAGTTGTAAGCGGTCTTAATCGAGTTGTATCGGGCAGCGGTATAGAGCTTATACAAACCGATGCCGCAATAAACCCCGGTAATTCAGGTGGTGCGTTGCTTAATACTAAAGGTGAGCTTGTAGGTATTAACAGTTCTAAAATTGTTGCAGAAGGGTATGAGGGAATGGGCTTTGCAATTCCTTCAAAAACTGTTGTTGAAAAATGTGACCGCATAATAAATCACAAAGACTACACCGAGCCTTATGTTGGTATAACAATCAGTGAAAATTATACTTCAGATATATTAGAAGATTTAGGCTTTCCTGTTGGCGCTGTTGTATTAAGGGTTGCAGATGGAAGTACTGCTGAAGAAGCAGGAATCAGACGCGGTGATATTATAACCGAATTTAACGGAAAAAAGATTACCGAATGTACTCTATTCAACGAATATCTTAGTGAAACCAAACCAAATACAAGTGTTTCAATTAAACTGTACCGTTCAGGTAAATACTATTCGGGTACTATCAAAATTTCTTCTGATATTTTAACAAAATAATACTAACGCCGAGCAATCGAAAAATATAATGATTGTTCGGCGCTTTTTTATTTAAAAAATATCACTTCAACACTTGCAGAAAATCAAAAAAAGTAGTATAATAAATTGATTATATATTGGGGAGTTTTTTCTTTGCAAATTTTTAGTAAAAATTCTAATTTTCCAACCGAACAGGTTTCATATATGAATGCAGTAAAAAGTCTGCTTTTAAAGAAATATAACCGCATACCCAAAGCTCATGTTATAACTTATGGATGCCAACAAAATGTTAGCGATTCAGAGCATATTAAAGGTATGCTTATATCTATGGGATATGTTATGACCGAGGATTTGGAAGAAGCAGATTTTGTGCTTTATAATACATGTGCTGTAAGGGGACATGCTGAGGACAGAGTTTACGGCAATGTTGGTGCCATGAAGCATTACAAACGCCGAAATCCCGATATGATTTTGGCAGTATGTGGATGTATGGCTCAACAAGAGCAGGTGGCAAAACGCTTTAAAACAAGTTATCCGTATGTAAATTTGGTTTTCGGTACTCAGGTTCAACACAGATTACCAGAATTTTTATATAAAATCTTAAACGAGGGAACAAGAGTTTTTGAAACAGAACTTAATAATGCCGAACTTGTTGAAGATGTGCCTGTCAGCCGCGATTCCGAATTTAAAGGTTGGCTTCCCGTTATGTACGGCTGCAATAATTTTTGCACATACTGTATAGTGCCTTATGTAAGAGGTAGAGAGCGTTCAAGAAATCCTGAAGAGGTTTTAAAAGAAGCCGAGAGCATGGTAAAAGCAGGATATAAAGAAATTATGCTTTTAGGTCAGAATGTTAACTCTTACGGCAAGGGTGAAGCTCACGGCGTAAACTTTGCAAAACTTCTTAGAAAAATCAATGATATTCCGGGGGATTTCAGAATCAGGTTTATGACCTCTCATCCAAAAGACTGCACAATCGAGCTGATTGATGCAATAAAAGACTGTGAAAAGGTTGCAAAGCATCTTCATTTGCCATTCCAAAGCGGGTCTGACCGTATTTTAAAAGAAATGAACAGACATTACGACAGAGCAACCTATTTAAACCTTATAAATGAAGCCAAAAAACGTATTCC
>JAQXZE010000051.1 GCA_029227055.1 Oscillospiraceae bacterium
TTACTGGGTTTTCCGGCGGAGTTTTTGGCGTTCCCGAGGTGATTCGAACACCCGACCTACCGCTTAGGAGGCGGTCGCTCTATCCAGCTGAGCTACGGAAACATCTTTAAAATCTATTCAATTTTAGGCTTAGATTAACTCGTTGTCAATCACTTTTCCCCAAAAGGCGGTCGTTATAACATATTCTTAGGAGGCGAACGCTCTATCCTGCTGAGCTACGGGCGCATATTATGGAATTTAGGTAAATTGGGCTTTGAAGGCATATCCCTTACATTTTTCCGAAAAGGCACCAAAGGGTACCGAACAGGGTGCCAAATCTCCGAAAGCGTTGACACAAGGTCGCGAAATCGGCGTTTTTCGCGCGTTTTCTCGCTTTCCTGCGAGTATCACACGGATATAGCAAGCCCTTAGGAGGGGTTTATTATATCCATTTAACTAAGGAGGCACAAGAATATTCAATTTTAACCGAACTATATATTACAATAAATTTAAGTGTTTGTCAATTCTTAATGCCCGTTCGTTTTTGCGAACGGGCATTTTCTTAAATATTCATTGCTATTGCAATAACGATTGGCATCGTTATAATCGAAAGCAGTGTTGTAACCGAAACTAAGGATGCCGAAAGCTTTGTGTCGGCTCCGAATTTTTCGCAAAACATAGTATTTGTTGCCGCAAAAGGTGCCGACGCCGCAACGATTATAGAAATCATAATCGTTCTATCAATTTTCACAAGATATAACAGACCTAAAATCAAAATCGGGGAAATTATCAGTCTGAAAGCCATTGTAAAATAAGACTGAAAACCTTTTATTTTAAAATTAGAGTTTGCAAGATGGTAGCCTATTATAACCATAGGCAGCGGCGTGTTCAAAGCCGCCATGTATTCAATAGGCTTTCCTACAATTTCAGGTAAATTGAATGGTGCTAGATAAATTAAAAAGCCTATCGCAGTAGCTATAATTCCGGGATTTAGAATAGCCTTTTTAACCGACATTGTTTTAATATCGCCGCTCATAAGTATAACGCCGTAGGTCCAATTGACAATGTTGAAAACTGCCACAAAAATAGCACCGTATAAAACGCCGTCCTCACCTAAAAGCGCCTGTTGAAGCGGTATTGCCATAAAGCCCGCATTAGAAAATACTGCGCCGTATCTCAGCACTTTTTCTTGTGATTTTATTTTATCGTGTATAAAAAGGTGAGCTAGTAAAATGTTTAAGAAGAAACAGAAAAAAGCCGCCGCAAAGGTGACTAAAATAGCCTTGAAAATATCAGGGTCAAAATCTCTTTTAAAGGAGTTTGCAATAACACAAGGCATTACGATATAAAGCACAAAATCGGTCATCTGCTTTATAGTTTTATCCGAAAAAAGCTTTATTTTATTAGAAACAAAGCCTATACCTATAAGTATAAATAAAATTGCCACCTGAGTTGCAACAATCGAGATATTATTTAACATAAATCTGTCTGCCCCCTATTCTCGCAAGACATTATTATACCTCATAATACCTGCCATATCAACAAAAATTTGCTATTATTTTGCAAAAAACACTTTATATTTTGTTAATGATAGTATATTATAATAATTGAATTAATATTTCGTTTAGGAGGTTTTAATTTATGGCCAATAATATAAGATTTACCGTAGGCGGTATTACCTATTCAATTCAAAGTGAAGATTCTGCCGAATACATACAATCCCTCGGCCGTGAGCTTGACCATAAAATGAATGTCATAGCCAAGAAAAGTCCCTTTTTATCTACCACAATGGTAGCTGTTCTTGCCGCTATGGACGCTGCAGACTCAGCCAAAAAAGCAGAGCTTGAAAACATAGAGCTTCGTCGTCAGCTAGATGATATGACAGAACGCTACGCCATAGCAAAGAGCACTGCAGACTCTCTGCAAAGACAGGCTCAAAGCGAAGAATTTGAGGAAGAATTTGAAGATGAACCCTTTTAAACCCGAAGTGCTTTCCCCCGTTGGCTCAGCAGAGTCGCTTGAAGCGGCAGTGCGCTCGGGCGCAGACGCAGTTTATTTAGGACTAAAAGAATTTAGTGCCAGAAGAAACGCAGAGAATTTTACAATGGAGGAACTAAGAACTGCCTGCGAGTATTGTCACATAAGAAATGTTAAGGTGTATCTCACCTTAAATATTATGATACGCGAATCGGAACTAGCAGATGCCCTTTCAACCCTTAAAAAAGCGGCAAGAGCAGGTATTGACGGGGTAATTCTGCAAGACTTAGGACTTGCTCGTCTTGCAAAACAGCATATCCCTGACCTTCCGCTTCACGCCTCAACTCAAATGACGGTACACTCCCCTTCTGCTCTAAATTCCCTTTCAAAGCTCGGATTCTCAAGGGTGGTATTAGCGAGAGAGCTATCCCTTTCTGCTATTACCGAAATTTGCAAAAAGGCAAAAGAGCTTCAAATGGAAATTGAAGTTTTTGTGCATGGCGCCCTTTGTATGTCGGTATCGGGGCAATGCCTTATGTCTGCCATAATTGGAGGCAGAAGTGGAAACAGAGGACTCTGTGCAGGACCTTGCCGTCTGCCCTTTGCCGCTCAAAACGGCACAGGCTATGATTTAAGCCTTAAGGATTTATCCCTGTTTTATCATATAGATAAACTTCAATCTATAGGTGTTAGCTCTCTAAAAATAGAAGGCAGAATGAAACGCCCCGAATATGTTGCCGCCGCAACTGCAGCCTGCCGTGCGGCAGTTGATACAGGCTTTGTACCCGACGAGCTTTCTAAATCCCTTAAAAACATTTTTTCCCGTTCAGGTTTTACTGACGGATATTTAACCGAGAACATAGGCAAAGAAATGTTTGGTATTCGCACTAAGGAAGATGTAGTTTCAGCAACTACCGCCTTTGCACCGCTGCATAGCCTTTACCGAAACGAACGGCAATCTGTTCCCCTTTCAGCAGAAGTTTTTCTAAAAGAAAATAGACAAACCGAGCTTATATTAAACGACGGTAAAAACACCGTTCGCGTTTTAGGTGATATTCCCTCTGCCGCCAAAGTCAAGGCTGCCGATGAAAATAGCATTACAGCGAGTGTTTCAAAAATGGGTGGAACGCCCTACTATATTGAAGATATAAAATCACATATAGACGATAATCTATATATTCCCGCAAGTTCACTGAACACGCTTAGAAGAAGCGCCGTTGAAGCTTTAAACGAGAAAAGATGCAAACCGCCCGAATATACCATTTTAGAAGATAATATACTCATTCCAAAAACTTCGGTTGCTACTACACCAAAGCTTATAGCCCGATTTGATGCTGCCGAGCAAATACCTGAAGATACATCAAATCTATACGGAATTATGCTCCCGATAGAAATTGAGCTGCCTGAAAATTTACCCGACGGTGTTTTACTGATTGCAGACCTACCGCGAGGAATTTTAAGCGAGGATTATATAAGGACAAGGCTTTCGCTTTTTGCAAATAAAGGCTTTACCCACGCCTACTGCAGCAATATAGCACTTATTGAAGTCGCAAAAGAGCTCGGTTTTAAGGTTATCGGCTCGTCCGCCCTTAATGTTGCAAATTCTTCTACTGCAGAGTTTATAAAAGATATGGGAGCAGATTTTATAACCCTTTCGGCTGAACTACTTTTAAGCGAGTGTGTAAAACTAGCCTCCCCCATACCGAAAGGTATTTTCGCCTACGGAAGATTACCCCTTATGCTAACCCGTAACTGTCCTATAAAGAACGGACGGGACTGTAAGGATTGCAAACGAGATAATGTGATTACAGACAGAATGAATGTTTCCTTCCCTGTTCGTTGCAGATCAGGATTTTCAGAAATTTTGAACTCTACACCTATATGGCTCGCAGACCGTTTAATTGAAACTAAAGGATTAGATTTTTTGATTTTATACTTTACAGATGAAGAAAGCAAAGATATATCGAAAATCATCAATATGTATGTTTCGGGCGGAAAACCGCCTGAAAGTTATACAAGGGGTCTTTACTACCGAAACCTTTTATGATACAAAAAAAGCAGCCGCTAAATTAGCGGCTGCTTTTAATTTTATTGATTAAGAATCGCGTCTTTTAAAGCCTCTGCGCTCTTTACCTGCACGCTTTTCGGGTTTGCGGTCTTCTTCGCCGTCGTCCTCAACAACTGCGCCGTTAACCTCTACAAGAGCATCTCTGCGGGAAAGATTAATTCTGCCCTGATCGTCAATCTCGGTAACCTTTACAAGAACCTGATCACCAACAGTTACAACATCTTCAACCTTTTCAACACGCTTTGTATCAAGCTTAGAGATGTGAACCAAGCCTTCTTTTCCGGGTGCAATTTCTACGAATGCACCGAATGTCATAAGGCGGGTTACCCTACCGCTGTATACCGCACCGATTTCGGGGTCGTTAGCGATAAGCTCAACAATAGATACTGCCTGCTTAGCTTTTTCAATATCAAGACCTGAAACGAATACATGTCCGTCGTCCTCAATATTGATAGTACATTCGCACTGCTCCTGAATAGACTGAATAACCTTGCCCTGCTTACCGATAACATCACCGATTTTCTCAGGATTAATAACGGTTGTAAGCATCTTGGGAGCGTACTGTGATAGCTCAGCTCTAGCTTCGGGAATAGCCTTGAGCATAACCTCGTCAAGTATATAGATACGAGCCTTGTGTGTCTTTTCAAATGCTTCTTTAATGATTTCAGGGGTAAGACCGTGTACCTTTAAGTCCATCTGAATAGCGGTAATACCCTTGTGAGTACCTGCTACCTTAAAGTCCATATCTCCGTAGAAGTCTTCAAGACCCTGAATATCAACCATAGTCATAAAGTCGCCGTAAACGCCCTCATCACCTGTGATAAGGCCACAGGAAATACCTGCAACGGGAGCCTTAATCGGAACACCTGCTGCCATAAGAGCTAAGGTAGAACCGCAGATAGAACCCTGAGAGGTGGAACCGTTGGAAGAAAGAACCTCAGATACAACGCGGATAGCGTAGGGGAACTCTTCAACAGACGGAATTACAGGAACTAAAGCCTTTTCAGCTAATGCGCCGTGACCGATTTCACGTCTGCCGGGGCCACGGGATGGCTTTGTTTCACCTACAGAATATGAGGGGAAATTGTAGTGGTGGATATAACGCTTTGATACCTCTTCGTCAAGACCGTCAAGCTTCTGAGCTTCGCTTACGGGAGCTAAGGTAGCAATGGATAATACCTGAGTTTGTCCGCGAGAAAAAAGACCTGAACCGTGAACACGGGGTAAAAGGTCAACCTCAGCAGCTAAGGGACGGATTTCGTCAATTCCTCTGCCGTCAACACGCTTGTGCTCGTTTTTAAGCCAATCGCGAACAACATGCTTCTGAACAAGATACATAATCTCGTCAAGCTTTGCTTCATTACCCTCAAACTGAGCGTCATACTTCTCGTGAACTGCGTTATAGATAGGAAGTAGTGCTGCATCTCGAACGGTTTTATCGTCGGTATCAAGAGCCTTCTTAACATCTTCAATGCAGAAAGCTTCGATATCTGCCATAATCTCAGGGTCAGGATTAGAGGACTCAAATGTAAACTTCTCCTTACCGATTTCAGCAACGATGCTGTTAATGAATGCTACAACCTCCTGATTTACCTTGTGACCTGCCATAATGCAGTCAAACATAAGCTCATCAGAAATCTCATTACCGCCTGCCTCAATCATAGCAACTAAATCTGCAGTTGAAGAAACGGTTAAGTTAAGGTCAGTCTTAGCTCTCTGCTCTAGTGTGGGGTTGATTACGATTTCGCCGTCAACTAAACCTACATTAGTGCTTGAAATCGGGCCTGCCCACGGAATATCAGATACTGCGATAGCTGCAGAAACACCGATTGCTGCTGTAATTTCAGGTGAGCAGTCGGGGTCAACAGACATAACGGTTGCAACAACCGAGCAGTCGTTACGCATATCCTTGGGGAATAGCGGACGAATAGGACGGTCAATACAACGGGATGCGAGTATTGCCTTATCGGTAGCTCTGCCTTCGCGGCGTGTAAAAGAGCCGGGGAAACGGCCAACAGAATACATCTTCTCCTCATAATCAACAGATAACGGGAAGAAGTCAACACCCTCACGGGGCTTTGCGGATGCGGTTACGGTACAGAGAACGCTTGTCTCACCGTAGGTAGCTAAAAAAGCTGCGTTTGCAAGCTGTGCCATTTTGCCTGTTTCAAGCTTGAAGGGACGGCCTGCAATAGTGGTTTCATAAACCTTGTAATTCTCAAACATTACAAAAACTCCTTTTTAAAAATTTTCGGGAGAATTACATTTAGCAATAAATCCAACACTTAAATTTTTTAAATGCTCGATTTACCGCTAAAATCATATCTCCCAATATTATAAAGCAGACCGACAAAAAATCGGTCTGCCTTAAAAATACATTACTTACGAAGACCGAGCTTCTTAACGATTGCACGGTATCTTTCGATATCGTTCTTCTGAACATAGGCAAGAAGATTTCTTCTGTGACCTACCATCTTAAGAAGACCTCTGCGTGAGTGGTGGTCCTTCTTGTGAATAGCAAGATGAGCATTAAGCTCGTTGATACGAGTTGTGAGTAATGCTATCTGTACTTCAGGAGAACCTGTGTCACCCTCATGAACTGCATAAGTCTCAATAATCTGCTGTTTTTCCTGTGCTGTCATTTCTTTCACTCCTTTTAAAATTTTGTCAGCCGTAATCCGAGCAAAAGGTCACTGAGTGTCCGACTTAGTCGGCAGACGCCAAGTGCACAGAAAACGGTAGCATACCGACGCTTTTACGCCAGCCTACAAAGTATAACACATTATTACCAAAAAGTAAAGCATTTTTTATTTTAACTATTTTTAGCCTTTGTTATATATTATATTTATTGAAAAATAAAGTTTTGTGTGGTAATATGTTCCTATATCAAATTTAAGAGGTAATACTATGTCAATCGAAAAAGTTAGGAAGTTTTTTAGCGAATATAATATGGAAGACCGCATTTTAGAATTTAATGTGTCAAGCGCAACGGTGGCACTAGCCGCAGAGGCGCTCGGCTGTGAGCCCTGTAGAATTGCAAAAAGTCTTTCCTTTGATGTAAACGGCAAGTGCGTGCTTATAGTAGCAGCGGGAGACGCTAAGGTGGACAACGGCAAATTTAAAGCATTTTTCGGTACAAAGGCTAAAATGCTGCCCTTTGATACTGTAGCCGAAATCTGCGGTCACGCCGCAGGTGGCGTTTGTCCCTTTGCAGTAAACGAGGGGGTTGAAATTTACCTTGATAACTCTCTTAAAAGATTTGAAACGGTATTCCCGGCAGCCGGCAGCTCCAATAGCGCAATAGAACTCACCCTGCCTGAGCTTGAAAAGTATTCGGGTTATCTAGAGTGGGTAGATGTTACAAAACTCCCCGAATAAAACAGTTTAGAATAAAATACAAGCCACACTTCATTCAAGATTATAGTATTTTTTAATAGTATGTGATAAAACCTGTATAATCCTTTTCGGTTTATACAGGTTTTTGTTATAGCTCATAATTAAGTATTATTTCTTCCTCTTTGGATGCTTCTTCAAAAGTTTCTATTATTTTTAAAACATTTTCTTTTAAATTTTCCGCAGTTTTAATTTCAGGCTTGAAAATCATTGTTATGCTAATAGGAGTTTCTATAAATCCTGTAAGCATATCCCATAAAGCATCCAAATTGTTTCCATACCATTCAGGTAATTCTAATCTTTCCTTGATTTCACGATGTAAATCTAATGGATATTTACACTCGGAAAAATCAATATTAATTTTTTTCATGCTTATCTCCTATCTGATTTCATTGAATGTAAAATAATGGTCATAGGTAACAAACACTAATCCATCATTCGAATAAATAATTCTCGAACTGTTTCGCATTCCACCGGTATAATTTATGTCTGCTTCATACCATATGCGACCATCTGCAATCGGTAATTTCCCATCCTTGTTTTTATAAATATCTCCGCTAATAACTCCATTATCCGTAACATATCGCAAATTCATTAAAAACGGCTTCCATCCAAGTTTTTTTGCTTGTTTCTTTGTTAAGTATTGTTTTGGTAGAGCTTCTCCTTTGCAAAGCAAAACATCTATGCCGTTATCCCCTTCGAAAGTGGCTGTTCCTTTTTCAAGAGATTTTGCCCATACTACTGAGCATTTGCATTTTATATGTTTTTTTGGCTCATTTGGCGGTGCTTCTTCAGGCAAATACAATTTACCATGCAAATCAAAACACGGTCTACAGGTTGTGGGCGAAAGAGCACAACGCCAAACCTTATATCTTTTGTCCTCGTAAAATTTGGGAGAAAATTTTAATCCCATAATACCTGAGATAATCATATCTAATAGCAAACTCATATTGTCACCTCCTTTTTAACAATAACAAAAAACAGAGATGACATTCATTGACATAATTATACTAGAATTTATATATTTTAGCAACCAAATAATTTGATATAATATCGTACGAGCATCTGTGCATATAAAATATCGAGGTGTTTTCTATGAAGTTTTTTATAATTACCAAAAAGCAGATAATGTTCAGCATTACTGCCCTGCTTGTTGTTTGTGCGCTAACGATAGGCTCGCTTAGTAGTTTTGCAAATAATAACCGCAAATTGCCCATTTACTGCGTTGAAACCGATAAAAAGCAGATAGCGATAAGCTTTGATGCAGCTTGGGGTAATAGTAAAAAGGTACAAAACCTTTATTATGCTAATTTTTCAAACTTGTAACCGACTTTAACGTTAAGTTTTCTTTCTTGCTCGTTAGTTTCGGCGTTGGTTTCAAATTCCTCGTGAACATATATTGTTGAAATAAAGGAATCAATAATTTCTTTTGAAAGTTCCGTAAATTTCTTATGTTTTATTAAGTCTTTAACAACAGGGTTGCTTAAATTGAGTTTTGGGTCGGTTGCTAATTTTTCTTCGCATTTTTTTAGTTCGGCTTCTATTTTATCCCTTTCATTGCGCTTAAGGTTGGCTCGTTCTAGAAAATCTTCATATACCCGCTTTTGTTCGGGGTCACGTCTTACCTCTGCCATCATATCGTAAAAACCGCCAAGTTGATCATTGATTGTTGCTAATGATTTTTTTAGCTCGTTAATACGAATTTCAATCTCTGAAGTTTGAGATTTGACTTGTTTGTTCTTTCTATCGTTCAGACTCTTTTCTAAATCTTTATATTTTTCTAGCTGTTCATTTAGTTTATTAAGAATATATTCTGAAAGCACGTCTTCATTTATAGAGTGGGACGTGCAAACTATTTTATTATCACCATTTGATTTATAAGAACGGCAGACGTATCTTGTACTAACCTTATCCTTATATTTGGTTTGAATTTTAGCCATCGCCCTTTTACACTCGTCGCATTTTAAATGTCCTGCAAAAATCGAAATATTTTGAGTAAAATTTATATCTCGCGTTGTGATTTTAAGGCGTTCCTGAACCTTGTTAAATGTTTCCTTATCAATAATAGGTTCGTGACAATTTTCAGCAATTACCCATTCCTCTGGCTTGTATTGTTTTGGATCGTCTTTTTCGTTGAAAATTCTATGGTCAGTTTTATGTTGAACTAAATCGCCACAATGCACACGATTTTGCAAAATGCGTTGAACAGTTGAATAAGTCCAACTGTTTGTAGTTTCTAATTTTTTGTAATTTTGATAATTTAATCCTTGCTGTTTCTTGTAAACTGAAGGGCATACAACCCCCATATCGTTTAATTTTTTTGCTATAGTATTTTTACCAGTTCCTTTTAAAAACTCTTCAAAAATAAACTCAATTACGTGACGGACTTCTTCGTCAATTATTAAATGATTTTTATTTTCGGGGTCGCGTTTGTAACCATAACTTGGAAACGCTCCAAGAAACTGACCTTTTGAAGCTCTGATTTTAAACGTACTAATCAGATTTTTTGATAAACGCCGTGAATAAGCCTCATTGAATATATTTTTAAATGCGGCATCTATGCTAAATTCACCTTCGGCAAGGTCAACACTATCAAAAAGAGCTATAAATCGTGTGGGGTATTTTTTAAATGTTTTGAGCATATACTCGCCAGCTTGTACGTAGTTTCGGGCAAATCTTGATAAGTCCTTAACTATAATGCAATTTATATGACCTGCTTTTAAATCGTTAATCATTTCCATAAAGGCAGGTCGCTTTAAATCGTCTGTTCCCGATATACCATCATCAACATATTCTTTATAAAGATTAAATTCATCACTATGTGAATTTATATATTCATTCAAAACAATCTTTTGATTTATTATGCTTTCTGAAGAACGGTCTGCACCCTTTCTTTCATCAGCTTTTGACAACCTTATGTATAGGGCGGTTGAATATACTTTTTTTGTAGCCATATTGTACCTCCAAAACTTATTTTGTATCTTCATTATATATTATATCAAACGGTGGGTACAAACTCAAGCTTTAGTTTGAAAAAAGTATAAAAAAATAGAGGGTGCTTCCGCACCCTCATCAGAGTAGTATGTATCAAGGAGATCGTTAAGGCAATCTCCGAAACTTTTACCTTGTTCGAAAACGTCTTCGAACTCAATGGTAACCTTTTTCATAGGTTTGCCGCCTTTCC
>JAQXZE010000052.1 GCA_029227055.1 Oscillospiraceae bacterium
TACACCTTTAGCAGTATAAGATTAATTTAATTGAGGTGAACATCTTCAGGGAAAATATATCATTTCAAGTAGGTCAAGGCATAAAAAACCGAGTGTTTTTAAGTAGGATTCTCAGATCCTATAAAAACACTCGGTATGGTCGAGGTGACAGGACTCGAACCTGCGGCATCTAGTTCCCAAAACTAGCGCCCTACCAACTGGGCGACACCTCGATAAATTGCAATTTTAATTGCCGACTAAAACATTATAATGTCAAGTTTGCAATTTGTCAACCGTTTTTTAGTATTAAAAGTGCTTTTATTGAATAAAAGACTGTTAAGTCACGATTTTTAAGACTTAACAGTCTTTTTGCTTTTAAAAGAAAAGCTTTCCGGCACCATATGTAACAGTTGTAACAATGAGTGCTGCTGTTGCAACACCAAGTGCTATTGAGGGAAGTGCGGTTTTTACACGCATATTAAGCATAGCGGCAATTAAGGCTCCCGTCCATGCGCCTGTGCCAGGTAAGGGAATGGCTACGAAGATAAAAAGACCCCAAAAAGCATATTTTTTTACTACTTCCGATTTTTTTTCTGCACGAGCTTCAAGCTTACTTATAAACCCGTCAAGCTTAGGTAAAACTTTGCGGATAAAGGCGAAAATCTTTCTTATGAAGACGATTATAAAGGGTACGGGCAACAAGTTTCCTATAAAAGAAACTAAGACTGCAAGGGGAAATTCAAGTCCATTTGCAACCGCAATCGGAATAGCCCCTCTGAGCTCAATTACAGGTACCATAGATATAAGCAGAGTCATAAAGATTTTACCTAAAAAGGTGTTCCACAAATTCAAAAAGTAAATCCTCCTTTAAAGAAAATGTGTATTATTTACTGACACAGAAAATATATGCCTTACATACTCTGAAAATGTATAACCTGAACGCATTGGTAAGAAAATTAATGCATACGCCAACACTGCAAGAGCAATAAGAAGAATTACGATTATAATTAAAATTGGGAGACTTAGCTTGCTGCTTTTATAATCGTCCTCTTCGTATTCGTCCCGTGAAATAAAGGTTTCGTCAAGCTTTGATGGTGTATAGTCTAAAGCATAGTGACTCTTTTTACTGAACTTAACCCTTTCAGGCTCTAAATACAGTCCGAAACCGTTATTGATATCAGAAATTTCTTCAAAGGGATTAGTTTTTTCTTTTTTAATTTCTTCCTTTGTTTCCATTATGATTTCGGTGATATCAGAGGTATCTTCCTCTGTGCTTTCTTCTGCTTCAGAGGTTTCTGTTTCGGTTTCGTCTTTTGAGGGTTCCTCGGTATTTACTTCTTCGTCAGTAGCTTCATTGATTTCTTCTTTTTCAGTAGCAACCGCCTCAGTTTCCTCTGCGGTTTCCTCGATTTCTTCTACAGTCTCTGTTTGTACAGTTTCGGGTTCTTCTTCAGAAACCTCAATATCATTAGAAGAAACTTCGGGAGCTTCTGTTTCCTCTGAAGTGATTTCCTCTGCTGAAGTCGGAATTTCTTCTGTTGCTTCTTCAGCAGTAATTTCTTCTGCTAAAGCTATTTCTTCTTCAGTTTGTTCCTCTGTAAGTTCATTTTCGTTAGCATTATCGTCTTTGGGGGATTGATGCAGCATTAGGCTTAATTCCTCAATATATGGGTGAATTAAAGGCTTCATAACGGTTTTTCTCAAAGATTTGTTTTCGGTGAGAAGAATTATAGACTGCGGACCGCTTTCAAGTATGCAGCCGCAGAAGCAACCGTCAGAATTAACGAGCGGAACAGCACTTTCGGGAATTTTGATTTCGTTATTATCTGCAATGCCGTAAACCGAGTTATCAATGGCAGCAAGGGGCTTTTTAATAGCCTTTGAGGTAACATTGATAAGACCGTCCTCTTCAAAGAGCTTTCCGCAGCAAAGAATAACCTGACTTCTTGATACTGCTCTTGCAAGCAATTTAATAAAAGAGGAGACATCCTCGGCTTTATCATTTAAAAGACGCATTTTACAGCAACCGCAAAGGTTGAATTCCATTTCAAAATCAGAATTTGTAAGATAATAAATAGCATCAATTTTTATATTCTGTATCATTTGTAAATACCTCGCAAAAGATAATGATTTAAAAATATATTTAATCCTATTTGGATATTATACACCATTTTGGATAAAATTACAAATCATATTTAAAAGTTCAAGGCAAGCTGATTGCCTTATATAATCTCGTCCTAAAGGTTCTATTCTAAGTTCCTTTACTGTTTGGCTGATTTTAGATGATAGAGCAATGTAAACGAGCCCTACAGGTTTGTTTTCAGAGGGCAGAGGACCTGCAACACCCGTGACAGAAACGCCGATATCTGCGTCTGCTTTAAGGCGGACTTTTTCTGCCATTTCGGTGGCAGTTTGATGGCTTACCGCGCCGAATTCCGAAAGGGTAGACTTGCTTACCCCTAAAATCTCGTTTTTAATTCTCGAAGCATAGGAAACCACACCCAATTCAAAAACCGAAGAAGAGCCTGAAACCGAGGTTATAAGAGCGGATAACATACCGCCCGTACAGGATTCGGCAGTGGCAATGGTAAGCCCCTTTTCTTTTAAAAGTTCCACCGTTTTTAAAGCGGAGTTTTTTAAAACTTTTTCCATTTTTATTCTACCACGCTGTAAACAGTGTCGTCAATAGCACGGGAGATTAGCTCTTCCATTGAAGTAAGACCCTTTTCAGCCTCTTCGCATTGACCCGGCCTTGGCTTTGTTTTAGGGTGCTTGGGGGTAAATACTGTGCAACAATCCTCATAGGGAAGAATAGAGGTTTCAAAGGTGTCTATCGCCTTTGAAATTCGTATTATTTCATCCTTGTCCATACCGATAAGAGGACGAAGTACAGGCATATTTACAACCGAATCGGTCTCAACAATAGCGGGCAGAGTCTGACTTGCTACTTGACCTAAGCTTTCCCCTGTAATAAGAGCCAAACTATGATGCTCCCTCGATATGCGCTCGGCAATTCGCATCATAATTCGTCTCATAATAAGGGTAAAATAATCCTCAGGACAGTTTTTACCTATTTCTTCCTGAATCTCGGTAAAGGGGACAATGGCAAGATTTATAGGCCCGCTGTATTTAGCCACCTTAGATAGCAAAGCTTTAACCTTTTGCTCGGCGCGAATACTTGTATATGGCGGACTTGCAAAGTGAATTGCATTAAGAACAAGGCCTCTTTTGGCCATAGTGTATGCCGCAACAGGACTGTCAATACCACCTGATATAAGGATAGATGCCTTGCCCGCAGTACCAACGGGGAGACCGCCTGCACCGTGTAGCTGACCTGCTCTTATAAAGGCATAACGGTCACGAACTTCAACCGTTACAACAAGGTCAGGATTATGAACATCAACCTTTAAATGTGGGAAGGTTTCTAAAAGAATACCGCCAACCTCTCTGCATATTTCGGGGGACTTAAGCGGAAAGCCTTTATCAGAGCGCTTTGCCTCAACCTTAAATGACCTGACATTTAAAAGGGTGTCTTTAAGGTAAACGGGGGCTTTTGCGTATATATCTTCAACAGTTTTTTCGCAGATACAAGCCCTTGAAAAAGCAGCTATACCGAATACATATGAAACTCTTTCAAGTGCAGTTTCAAAATCAAAGTCTTCGTCTACAGGTTCAATAGTTATTGTAGATTGCAGGTTTTCAATTTTTACCTGACCTAAATCACGAAGCTTTCTTTTGATATTAGTTATCAGGGTGTTTTCAAAGTTTTTGCGGTTTAAGCCTTTAAGGACTAACTCGCCGCCTTTTATAAGTATAATTTCTTTCATATTTTAGACCTCTGTAATCTTTCGGTAGCTTTTATCAATGTAGATACAAGCGCATCAATATCTTCTTTTGTGTTATCACGGCTAAAGCTTATTCTAAGGGAACTGTCAATTGTTTTGCGGTCAAATCCGCAAGATTTTAAAACATAGCTTCCTTCGCCTTTTGCACAGGCACTTCCTGAAGATACATAAATGCCCTCGTTTTCTAAAAAGTGCAAAAGTGTCTCGGAACGGTATCCGGGGACAGAAATGTTTATTATGTAGGGCAGACACTCATCACTTGAATTTATTTTAACAAATCCTGTGTCTGATAATTTTTGCTTT
Source organism: Oscillospiraceae bacterium (assembly GCA_029227055.1). GTDB lineage: Bacteria > Bacillota > Clostridia > Oscillospirales > Acutalibacteraceae > UBA737. The sequence goes on from JAQXZE010000052.1 coordinate 4,128, forward strand.
GCATAATTCCAAAGCTCTTTTTGTTTTTTAAGGGCGTTTTCTAAATTAGGTAACGATTTTACGGCACCCAAAAGACCGTAAATAAGGGGTACAGGCTCAGTTCCTGAGCGCATACCTTTTTCCTGACCGCCGCCTGTTATGTAGGGCTTTATTGTAACTCCTTTTCGTATGTATAAAAAGCCGATACCCTTTGAAGCGTGTATTTTATGACCGCTTACCGTTAGCAAGTCCACACCGAGTTTCGACGGATTTATAGGCATTTTTCCAAAGGCTTGTACGGCATCGACATGCAAAAGGGCGGGGGCGCCAACGCTTTTTATTGCCGCTGCTGCAGTCTCAACGGGTTGTATAGCACCTGTTTCGTTATTTACAAGCATAATGCTAACAAGAATAGTATCTTTAGTGATTGCGTTTTTTATGCTCTCGGCAGGGATAACACCGTTTTTATCAGGCTTTAATTTTACTACTTCAAAACCTTCTTCCTCAAGCCTTTTTACTGTTTCTAAAACAGAGGGATGCTCAATCTCTGTTGTTACTATTCTGTTGCCACGTTTTTTACCCTTTAGAGCAGCACTTATAATAGCGGTATTATTAGCTTCGGTGCCGCCTGAGGTGAAAACAATTTCTTCCTCTTTGCAGTGGAGAACATCGGCGATACATTTTTTAGCCTCGTTTATCTTTTCTTCTGCCAACACGCCGAGCATATGTAGGGAAGAGGGGTTGCCCCAAAAATTTTCAAGGGCATCAAGGGTATATTTAACCGATAATTCGCAGGGCTTGGTTGTAGCACTGTTGTCAAGATAAACATACTGCATCAAAATCACACTTCCCATAAATCAATAATCCCTTATATTATACTACATAACTTCAAAATTAACAATAGCAAAATTCTTTTTTGCTCTTAAAATTTAGAATTAATATATAAATAAAAAAATATTCAAAAAATAATAAATAAAGACTTCCTAAATCGACAAATATGTGTTATAATTATGCCATATATGAGTTGGTAGGGGATTTTTTGCCCTGCTAATGCTTAGTATATGCAATTTTTAGAGGAGGATTCGGTTAATGAAAAAGAAAATCAGTACGCTACCCTTTAAGGGAACAGCCGAACAGGAGCAAGCTCTTCAGGCAGTTATTGCTGAGAACAAGCATGACAAGAGTAACCTAATGGTTGTAATGCAAAAAGCACAAGACATTTACGGTTACTTGCCCTTTGAAGTGCAGAACATGATTGCTGAAGGTATGGAAGTACCGCTTGAAAAGGTATACGGTGTTGCAACCTTCTATGCACAGTTCTCGCTTTCTCCGAAAGGAAAGTACAATATTTCAGTATGTCTTGGTACTGCATGCTATGTTAAAGGTTCAGGTGACCTTTTTGACAAGCTCAGTGAAAAGCTCGGAATCGGTGCAGACGAATGTACAGCAGACGGTAAGTTCTCTCTTACAGCCTGCCGTTGTATAGGCGCTTGCGGACTAGCTCCGGTTTTAACCGTTAACGATGATGTTTACGGCAGACTTACTGTAGACGATATTGACGGCATTTTAGCAAAATATCAGGATTAATAAAAAATTTAAGCTGCAAAGGAAAATGTCCTTATGAAAATCAGCACTATGAAGGAACTACTTAACGCAAAGGTTCTTTGTTGTGAAGAGGGAATAGGCCGTCATGTTTATTCTGCTTGCGGAAGTGATATGATGAGTGATGTTTTAGCCTATGTAAAAGACCAGGCAGTTTTAATGACAGGTCTTGTAAATGCTCAGGTTATCAGAACGGCAGAAATGATGGATATGATATGTATCGTATTTGTGCGTTCAAAAGAGCCAACTCCCGAAATGATAGAGCTAGCCCGTGAGAGCGGTATAGTTCTTTTATCGACCAGTAAGAGAATGTATGAGGCCTGCGGAATTCTTTACACAAACGGATTGGTCGGAAACCACACTAAGAATGAGCGAATCGCTAGTCTTTAACTTCGATGTTGACGGAGATGATTTTACTTCTGCCGGACAGGCCTCGGTACAGGTAAAGAAAAATCTGCGTCAGCTAGGCATTTCTCCCGAAATCATCCGTAAGATTTCCATCGCTATGTATGAAGGCGAAATCAATATGGTAATTCATGCAGGCGGCGGTAAGGCAACGGTTAGGGTGACCGAAGAATATGTTGAGATTATTCTCGCAGATAAAGGTCCCGGAATTAAGAACATAGAACAGGCTATGCAGGAAGGATTTTCTACTGCACCTGATACTATAAGGTCTTTAGGTTTTGGTGCCGGAATGGGTCTTCCCAATATGAAACGCTATACCGATTCAATGGAAATTGATACAGAAGTGGGAGTAGGTACAACGGTAACAATGCGTATAAATCTTGTTTAACGGGTAGGTGAGCCTAATGAATAAGTATGAGCATTCGGTACAACTCGACAGAGAAAAGTGTACCGGCTGTACAACTTGCTTGCATCACTGTCCTACCGAGGCTATAAGGATAAAGGATAAACACGCAAAAATTGACCACGAGCGTTGTATTGATTGCGGAGAATGTATAAGACTTTGTCCTCATAAAGCAAAGAAAGCCGTTACAGCACCCCTTTCCTCAATGGATAGATTTAAGTGGAAAATAGCGCTTCCGGCGCCAACACTGTACGGACAGTTCGAGAATCTTGACGATATCGATTATGTTCTTGACGGGCTTCTTAAAATCGGGTTTGACGATGTTTATGAAGTTTCAAAGGCGGCTGAGCTTGTTTCTGCTTATACAAGGCTTTATCTTAAAACAGAGGGTGTCAAATTCCCTGTAATAAGTTCTGCCTGTCCGGTTGTTGTTCGTCTTATAGGACTTAGATTTCCTTCACTTAACGATAATTTGATGCGTATGCTGCCTCCAATGGAGGTTGCAGCAAGACTTGCTAGAGAAAGGGCAAAGGAAAAACATCCGGAACTTTCGGATGAAGAGATAGGCGTATGCTTTATATCCCCTTGTCCCGCAAAGGCAAGCTATGTTAAAAACGGTTTTGCAGATTATGAAAGTAAGGTTGATGAGGTAGTTTCAATCAACGACATTTATTTTCTGCTTATTAATGAAATGAAACAAAATGACGACATTAAGTCCCTTTGTGAGTCGGGAGTAATCGGTGTCAGCTGGGCAAGCTCGGGCGGAGAATCGAGTGCGGTTTTCAACGAGAACTATCTTGCGGCAGACGGCATTGATAATGTTATCCGTGTTTTAGATCAAATAGAAAACGGAAACATACCCCAACTTGAGTTTATAGAGCTTAATGCTTGTCCCGGCGGATGCGTCGGCGGTGTTTTAACAATGCAAAATCCCTTTATTGCAAGGGCGAGACTTCAAAGTCTTAGAAAATATCTTCCGATTTCTCAAAACTTTCTTTCGAAAGAGGAGAGCAAATATATACCGGACGAATATTTCTTCAATGAATTACCGGTTTACCACCCTATTTCACGACTTAGTGATAATATGGCGGAGTCAATGAGAATGTTAGCTGATATTCAGCGCATTCGCGATACACTTCCCGGTATTGATTGCGGTGCCTGTGGCGCACCTACCTGCCGTGCTTTTGCAGAGGATGTAGTTAAAAACACTGCAAATATTGAAAACTGTGTTTTACTTAAATGTAAAGCAATGGAAAAAGGGGAAAATAGTAATGACGGTTAAACAGTTATCTGATACCGAAAAGTTTTCAGCTATTACCCTTATTGAGCCCGATAGAGAAATAAACGGTGTTTATATAGGTGATTTACTTAGTTGGGTTATGGGCAGAGCTTCTTCCGATAATGCTTGGATTACTATAATGTCAAACATCAATGTAGTGGCGGTAGCATCCCTTTCGGATGTTTCCTGTGTAATACTTGCAGAATCGGTTAAAATGGAAGACGATGTTGTAAAAACCGCAACGGAAAAGGGAATAAATATTCTTTCTACCGAGATGTCTGCCTATGATACGGCGATTTATTTAGCGGAGTTCATTAATGAATAAGTATTATTATGATTTACATATTCATTCCTGTCTTTCTCCTTGTGGAGACGATGACAGCACTCCCAATAATATAGCCGGTATGGCAACTCTTTGCGGTCTTAACATAGTAGCCCTTACAGACCATAACAGCGCTAAGAACTGTCCTGCTTTTTTTGAAGCGGCAAAACGGTACGGAATAATTCCGATAGCCGGTATGGAGCTTACAACTTCTGAGGATATACATATTATATGTCTGTTTGAAGAACTCAAGGACGCTTTGGAATTTGACAGAAATCTTGATAAATACCGTATACCTATTAAAAATAGGGAAGATGTTTACGGTCAGCAAATGGTTTTGGACGGCGAGGATAACCTCGTTGAAGTAATTGATAATTTGCTCACCCTTGCAACTACAATTTCGGTTGACGATGTTCCTGGTCTTGTTGCAGAATATAACGGAATTTGTTATCCTGCTCATATTGATAGACAGGCAAACGGAATAATAGCAACCTTAGGCGTTTTTCCTGACATAAAAGGTTTTGCTCCCTGTGTCGAGTTTCACGATATTAAAAATATCGATGACTATAAAGAAAAATACGGTTTAGAGGATAAAAAAATTGTTGTAAGCTCGGATGCGCACTATCTGACCGATATGCGTGACGAAAACTGCTATTTTCTGATTGACGATGAACCGTATAGCTCGGCATTAGTGAGGAAACGAGTTTTTGAGTATCTTCGAGGTGGCGTATGAAGGAAATTTCTCTTAATATTCTTGATATTACCGAAAATTCCGTTAAAGCAGGCGCTACCCTTACAGAAATTCTCATTAACGAAACTGATGCCGTTTTAGAGCTTGTTATAAGCGATAACGGCTGCGGAATGTCAGCGGAAGTGCTTAAAGGTGTTGTAAATCCCTTTTACACTACACGAACAACAAGAAATGTAGGTCTTGGACTTCCGTTTTTAAAGCTCGCTGCCGAACAGACAGGCGGCAGTATGACGATTGAGTCTAAGAGCAGGGAAGATTACCCTGAAAATCACGGAACCAAGGTTACAGCGGTGTTCAATAAAAATCATTTGGATTATACGCCGCTCGGCGATATAATAGCAACGATTGTTACTCTTATACAGGGTCACCCCGATACAGACTTTTATTTTTCTCATAGGGTCTCAGATAAAAATGTCGAGCTTGATACTCGGCAGTTAAAATCAGTACTCGAAGATGTTCCCTTGGACAGTTTTGAAGTATTAAATTGGATAAGAGAGTATCTTTTAGAACAATATGAAAATGTAAATTAATCTTAAGAAAGGATGAAATAAAATGAAATCATTGGC
>JAQXZE010000053.1 GCA_029227055.1 Oscillospiraceae bacterium
GATTAATGCTTATTCTTGTAGCCCCGTTATCACGGATAGCGATAAGCTTTTCCTCGGTTATAGTATCGGGTCTGCCCGCTTCAACAGTATATTCTAAAACTTCCCTAATGTTAAAGCTTTTACTCACCGTTTTCATAACCCTATCGAGTTGCTCTGCCGAAAGGGTTGTAGGGGTACCACCGCCTATATAAACAGTTGAAAGCTTTAAACCGCATTTTTTCGCAATTTCTGCAGTATACTCGATTTCTTTACATAAAAGCTCTATATACTGCGGAATAAGACGCTTTGCCTGTTCTACAGAATGAGAAACAAAGGAACAGTAACTACACCTTGTAGGGCAAAAAGGAACCGAAATATAAAGGCTAAAAGAATCAGAATTTGATAGCGAAGTAATTTTATTTTCTCCGCTTACCGCCTCTTTACAAAGATAAATTTTATTGTCATGGACTAAAAGTTCATTTTTAAAATATTTCTCTGCGCCCTTGTCCCCTAAATTTTTGCAAAGTCTTGAAAAAAGCTTTGCAGGGCGAACGCCTGTAAGTATACCCCAATCGGTACTGTATCCAAAAATTTCTACAAAAGCATTGTAAAGCTCTACTGCGAGTATTCGCTCGCATAGCTTATCAAAATCCTCGCCGTCATCAATAATTTCTTTTCGTCTTGATACGGTTTTCCTGTTAAGAGAAAGCTCTATTTTAGCAAAATACTTATCGTTTTCTTTTTGCAGTTCTGCTACTGCGAGGCGGTCATCTGTTACCGCTTCATTTAATATCTCGATTTTCTCAAAGGGCAAAAATATTCTGATAAGCTTTTCAAGCTCGTAATTAAAGCTATGCCCTATATTACAAAGTTTCATATATTAAATTTCCTCAAATAAGGATTATATTTTTGCTCATAACCGATAGTGGTTTTTTGACCGTGTCCCGAAAAAACTGTTATATTGTCGCTAAGCTCCATAAGGCGTTTAAGCGAGTCTGCCATTTCGGTATAACTGCCACCCGGGAAATCGGTTCTGCCAATACTTTGGAAAAACAAAATATCTCCGCTAAAAAGATTATCACCGCATAAATAACAAACTCCGCCTTTTGTATGGCCTTTGGTTTCCATTACACTAAACTCTATATCCCCTACCGAAAATTTTTCGAGGTTTGACAGCAAAATATCAGCACCAAAAGGCTCAATACCCGAGCCAAAGTAAGCGGAAAGATTTAAAGCAGGATTTAAGAGAGCGTCATTATCGTTCTTGCCAACAGCAATTTTTACTCCTGTTTCTTCTCGGAGTCTCTTAGCGCCGCCGATATGGTCAAAATGACCGTGGGTTAAAAGAATCATACGCTCTTTATCGCTATTCTTTTCTAAAAAGTCCTTAACCTCAAAAGAAAAAACACCGGGGTCTATTACTACTGCGGAAAAATCGGTAGAAATAAGATAACAGTTTGCTCCCATTTCCCCGAGCGGTAAACACTTAATTTCCATTTTTATCCCAAATCTCCGTATCATAAAGAATAGTAACAGGGCCGTCGTTCACAAGGCTTACCTTCATATCTGCACCGAAAACGCCCTTTTCCACCCTCTTTACTCCGAGTTTTAAAAGCTCGTCACAGAACTTATCATAGTAAAGAGACGCCTTTTTGGGCTCCATAGCATTTATAAAGGAGGGGCGGTTGCCCTTTTTAACATCGGCGCAAAGGGTGAACTGTGATATGCAAAGAATTTCTCCGCCAATATCGAGAACAGACAAGTTCATTTTATCCTCACTATCGCAAAAAATCCTGAGATTTGCGGTTTTTCTAGCCAAAAGCTCAATATCCTTTTCGGTATCGCCCTCGGCTACACCCAAAAGAATTAAAAAGCCTTTACCGCATTCGCCTATTGTTTTACCGTCTACACTAACACTTGCAGACGACACCCTTTGTATAACTGCTTTCATTTAAAATCACCTTACTGATTGATACGCTCTACATTAAATACGCCTTTTATTTTCTCCAGCTTTTGAGTAATACTTCTTAAATGCTCAACACTTTCGGCACTTATTGTAATAGTTATAATGCAGTTGCCGCTTTTAACAGGTCTTGCATTTACAGAGTGGACTGCAACCCTCATATTCTGCATAGTGGTCATAACATCGATAAGCACACCGTCTCTGTCAACAGAATAAATCTGCAAGGTAGAAACAAAGCTATCCCTTTGCGATGTGTTCCAATAAGCCTTTATCCAACGCTCAGGCTCTGCCGCCTTAGAAATGTCTGTAGGTACATTGTTACAGTCTCTCTTATGAATAGATACACCGTGACCCCTTGTTATGAAACCGATAATCTCGTCACCCGGAAGCGGTGCACAGCACTTGGAAATTTTGATAAGACAGTTATCTATTCCCTCAACAATTACACCCTCGCTTGATTTTGATGCAATAGGCTTTATCTCGGTAATTTCCATAGGCTTTGAAGCCTTGGTGCGTTTTGCGTATTCGTCTTTTATGCGGGGAAGTATTTTGTTTATTGAAATTCCGCCGTAGCCGAGTGCCGCATATAATTCCTCAATATCGGCAAAGCGAAGTCTTGAGGCTGTATCAGAGAGAATTTCGTTATACTCTTCGTCACTGAAATTGATACCGTTTTTAGAAAATTCACGCTCAATTTCGAGTTTACCTGCGGCAATATTTTCAGGTCTCTTTTCCTTTTTAAACCAGGAACGGATTTTTGCCTTTGCCTGATTTGTAACCGCAATACTCATCCAATCTCGGCTCGGTCCGTGACCTGCTTGATTGGTGGTTAAAATCTCTATAACCTCACCGGTTTTAACCTCGTGGCTTATAGGTACGATTTTTCCGTCTACCTTAGCGCCTACCATTCTGACACCGACTGCCGAATGTATTGCAAAAGCAAAGTCAACAACAGTAGAGCCTACGGGAAGATTTATAACATCACCCTTTGGAGTTACCGCAAAGACATCCTCTTGCGATAGGTCAACCTTAATGCTTCTAACGATTTCCGAAACATCGCCTGAAGACTCCTGATTATCAAGAATTTGTCTGATCCAGGCAAGTCTGTCTTGCATTTTTTTGTCGTCTTCGGTTATACCCTCTTTATACTTCCAGTGCGCCGCAATACCGAATTCAGCGGTATGGTGCATCTCAAAGGTTCTTATCTGTATTTCAAAAGGTATTCCCTCTCGGCTTATAACGGTTGTATGAAGTGACTGATACATATTCGGCTTAGGTGTAGAAATATAGTCCTTAAACCTGTTAGGGATGGGTCTGAACATATCGTGCATTATACCGAGTATGTTATAACAGTCAGCTACCGTATCGGTAATTATACGGATTGCATAAACATCGTATATCTCGTCAAAATCCTTACCCTGCAAGTACATCTTACGGTATATGCCGTGTATGGATTTTACTCTGCCCTGAAACGCCATTTTTACATTTGGCATAGTCTCTTTAAGGCGCTCTTCTATTCTTGTTTCTATATCATCAAGAATTTGCTCTCGGTCATGACTGCGGTGCTGCAGTAATTCCTCAATTTCTGCGTAAGCTACAGGGTCTAAGTGCTTTATAGCAAGGTCCTCAAGCTCTTCTTTTACGGGTCTGATACCGAGTCTGTGCGCAATAGGTGCATAAACCTCTAAGGTTTCAAGAGAGGTATCCCTCTGCTTTTGCTCGGGCACAGCGTCAATCGTTCTCATATTATGAAGCCTGTCTGCAAGCTTTATAATAATTACCCTGATATCCTGACCCATTGCAATAAGCATTTTCCTAAGACTTTCCGCCTGCTGTTGCTCTTTGCTTACAAAGGAAAGTCTACCGATTTTTGTAACACCGTCAACAAGCAGTGCTACATCCTCGCCGAATTCACGCTTTATATATTCTATAGGGGTTTTTGTGTCTTCAACCACATCGTGAAGAAGAGAAGCCGCTATAGACTGCGAATCCATACCGAGAGATATTATAATTTTAGCAACATTAAAGGGGTGAATATAATATTCCTCACCTGTCCAACGCTTTTGTCCGCTATGGGCTTCAACGCATAGTTCATAAGCCTTTGTTATAAGCTTAATATCATAAGCTTCACCCTGACGGTTAAGCTTCTCGATAAGCTCGTTATAATCTCTTTTTGCAGCGTCATTCATCCGACTTTCCCCCTTCCATTAATTGTTTATAAAGACTTGAATTCATTAAATCGGTTTTAGGCGCGTCCCTTTTAGCAGAAAGTATTCCGTTATCCTCTCTTATTAGCCCAAGTTCCTTTAATACCTCGATTGCAATCTCGGTTTTAGCGTACCCTAAACTATCGTTTTTAAGAGCAAGATAGGAAATTCTGTCGTGCAGAAAGGCTCCCTCTAAAATGCTTCTGTAAACAGAGGCTATTTCGTTTCTATCGGGACAAATAAGTGACAAATCTTCAAGACTACCCGATTTAAAATCATCGTAAAAACAAATACTCTTAAATGCAGCCTCGTCATCGGTAGCAGATAAACGAAGTGCCTTTATTTGCACCGAAAGACTATAAGCATCTCTGAAAAAGTTTGTTTCAAGGACTACCGCTAAATCAAGCTCATCCCCAACATTAAAGCAAAATCTATCGGCACTGACACCGAAAAGCAAAGCCTGAAAAGCGTTTTTCTCCTTTGTAAAAAGAAGCTTTAAATGTTTTCCGTTTCCTATAGGAGTAATTCTGGAAAGGGTCACTCCGAAAATCCCAAATACAGGTACGGGATTTGCGTTTCCAAACGGCTCTAACAGCTTTATTGCCTCTGCCATTTCGAGCGACATCCCTGCAGGATTTATTCTGCAATCCAGGTTTAAAACAGGCGGAGTAAAGGGCAAGGTTTTAGCGTAAGAATTAATAGCTTTTCTAAAAT